>JANOGQ010000568.1:0-6204 GCA_031406105.1 Lysobacterales bacterium
TTATTTTCAGCCAGTTCGATCCTGACCCCAGCCTGGTTGGCCAGACTCTGACTGCAGTGGCTGCGGCGCGTGGCGAAACCCCGGTAGAAACTTTCAGTGCCCTGTTGGCCGAATCCCAGGCGATGGTACAAATGACAGGCAAAGGTGCCGATTCGATCATCGCCGCCAGCATGACCGAGGAAGACATCATCAGCTTACTCAAGTGGCCACATACCAATGTCTGCACTGATGGGGATCTCGTTGACCAGCACCCACGCGGTGTGGGTTCATTCCCGCGCGTACTGGGGCGTTACTCCCGCGAAATGGGAGCGTTGACGCTGGAAGAAGCGGTGCACAAAATGAGCGGCCTGACCGCCAGGCATATGGGCTTCAGCGATCGCGGACTGATCGCACCGGGCATGGCCGCTGATCTGGTTTTGTTCAACCCGGACACCGTCATCGACAATGCCACCACCAGTGATCCACAGGCCGCAAATACCGGCATCACTGCAGTTTGGGTGAACGGCGAAATCGTATTCGAAAATGGCGCAGTTACCGGCAACAAGCCGGGCGTTATTTTGCGCCGGAAAGGCTAACCGCCCCCATTCCAATCCAGCCCTGGCACACTCCGTCAATCCAGGGCCATCATTCCAGTCCAGCCTTATCACACTCTGTCATTCCAGACCGCCGCCAGGCGTGTCTGGAATCCAGGGAGGCTTAACGGCCTCAGTCCGCCTGATCCATCTGCTTGTCCGCACGCGAGAACAGGATAAACAGCACCGACAACAGCGCGAAAATGGCACCCATGCCCATAGCGATTTTCCAACCCCAGGTCACGGCGATAGCCGAAAGCAGCAAGGCATTGACGAAGCCCATGAAGTTGGCGCCGGTATTGAAGAGCCCATAAACGGCACCGGCATGACGGCCGCCGATGGCCGCACCGTTGGCTGCGAATGCACCTTCGGTAAACTGGTTGAAGAAAAAGCAGGCGCCCAGCATGAACGCAGCCACATAGGCATTCGGGTGCACGGCCACACCGATCAACAGCAATGCCGAGACGCTGCAGCCGATTACGATTGGCAAGCGGCAACCCCAGCGCACACCCATGGATTGACACAATTTGTCACCCAGCCAACCTCCGGCAAATGCACCCGTGGCACCCGCCAGCCACTGAGCCGAAGTGAGGAAACCGGCTTCCTGGGCACCCATACCACGCACCGTCACCATGTAGTAATAACCCCAGGTAAAAACCACGTAGAACACGAAGTTCATCGATGAGTAGCTGAGCATGACAAACAGCGCATCGCGGTTCTTCAGCACACGCCGCCAGGCCGATTCGCGACCTTCAGCGGCCTGGGCTTGGCTGACCGGAGAAGCGATCAAGGCAACTTCGGCAGCGTTTATGGCCGAATGATCTGCAGGTTTATCACGCGAGTACCACCACCACAAAGCACCGGCGAGGAATGCAAACGGCGCCAACACCAGGAAGCCGATGCGCCAGCCGTACTGGCCGATCAACCAGGGCAGGGCCGCGGCTGTGACCGCCAGCCCTACCGTCAAACCGGCACTGGTCAATCCATTGGGCAGCGCCCAGCCACCGGGTGGGAACCAGCGCTCAATGGCTGAGACCATGATCGGAAATACCGGTGCGTGGCCTGCGCCAACCAGGAACTGGATGGTTAACAGAAAGCCAATGACCACGTACACCGGCGCAACGTCCCTGGCAGGAGTCAGGCTGGTGATGGCAATGAGCACACCCCAGGTGATCGTAATGGCCGCCATGGTAAAGCGCGGCCCTCTGCGGTCACCCCAGCATCCACCGGGAAACTGGAACAGCGCGTAACCCAGCGGAAAGGCCGCCATAATCCAGCCCCACTGGATTTCCGTCAGATGCAGATCTTCCACCATGGCCGGCCCGGCTATGGAAAGATTGCCGCGCAACAGATACGACACGAAACTGACAAACATCAGGATGGCAAGAATGCGCCATCGGACGTTTGTGGGGCGCAGTGCAACTCCAGTCATGGCTGGATCTGGTAACTACGGTTCAGCGCGCTAACCACCCTGTTTCGCTGCGGTCAATGCATCGCTGAGTAGCAGCGCCCAGTGTTTGATGATACGGTCTGCGGCGGACTTGTTGGTGACCTTATTAGCCATCTGAGCTCCCATGCGCTGGTCTGCCCGTGGATCAACCGCCCGTGCGATCAACTCGCCGGTGGCTGAATCGTAGAACTCCATGTAAAGCGTCATCTGGCCGGCTGATTCAATCCAGGTATTGCCCCTGCTGGAACGCATCATATCCGGCGCTGTTACATCGAGGTTGATAATGGCGGGTCGCAGTAACAGTACGCCAGCACCTTCGGTATCCACCACTTCATGGCCATTTTCAAGCAGAGTTTCGGTAAATACTTTTTTGAATTCAGCAGCCAGTTCTGCCTTGATGCGCTCCAGATCTTTATCTGAAACACGGCCGCTCAGCCCCAACTGATCCATGTTGTAATCGCGTTCCCAGCCTTTCTTGAAATCCACAAAGGCATCCAGAAGCATTACCTGGTTGAATTGCTTGAGACTGGCACCCGGTTTGGCATACAGGATGCGGACTTTGGAATCCTTGACCAGGTGCAATCCATCGGAATCGATCTCCGGCAGATCTTCCTTAGCCGCAGCGACGGTGGCCAGGAACAAGCTGGCAGCAATAATGCCTGCCTGCAGGGCAGTTTTTCCTTTGAACATTTTGCGGAACATGACACCTACTCCATTTTACTGATATTAACGCTGCGGCTTCATGGCAAGTAACCAGAAGTATTCGAAACCATGTTTACAGGAAAACACGGGATCAGCAAGAGCCTCCCAACCGATTGCTGCTGGCCCACAGATCAGACTACCCTTGCCCGTCCCCTTGCAGTAAACTGATTTTCATGGCCCGACTGCACCATCAAATGCCGAAATTGTTGCGCATTGCACTGCTGTTGCTGCTGCTGAGCATGCAGGGCATCAGTGCGGCGCATGAAATTGATAAGGGCGAAGCACACGACAGCAGCCTTTGCGTTACCTGCTCCATCGGCAGCGGGCACGATGGCCTGCCGACCAGTGCGGCAGAATATCTGCTAACTGCCAACGATGGCTCGCAAGCTGTATCCACAAGTATCACTGCTCCTGCCGCAGCACTGCGGCATATCCCTGAAGCACGCGCTCCTCCCTTCTCTTTCTAGAGATTTATCGGTTTTCAAACCTTTAGCGTTGTCACCTTTTCGTGGCGATAACTGATCTTTATCGAGAGGGATATTCGTTATGCATCGCTCCAATGTGCGGTTTTTCCCGTTCCCCCAGCTACTGTTTATAGCGCTGGCCGGTTTTCCCATGGCCGTTCTTGGCCAGGACCCAACAGTAGCTGCAGAAAATGCAGCCGACCGGGTTCATGGCAGTAGTCATGACCATGAAGTTCTGGAAGAAGTGGTGGTTACCGCCACACCTTTGTCCCGCAATGTGATTGAAATGTCCCAGTCGGCCACCGTGCTCAGCGGTGCCGCACTGGATCGAGAAGTAGCCAATAACCTGGGCGATACCCTGGCCCGTATCCCCGGAATTTCCAACGCCAGTTTTGGCCAGAACGTAGGTCGTCCGGTGATCCGCGGATTTGAAGGTGCCCGTGTGGGTGTGCTGACCAACAACATGGCTGCTGCCGATGCGTCAGCCGTCAGCCAGGATCATGCCGTCGCTGTCGAGCCCTTCCTGGCCGACCAGATTGAAGTGCTGCGCGGCCCCGCAACCCTGCTTTATGGCTCAGGTGCCATCGGTGGGGTGGTCAATATGGTGACACGTACCATTCCTGAGAAGATACCGGAGAACGGACACAGCGGGCGTGGCTTGATGCAAGTTGACAGTGCCGCTGATCAGCGCATGGCTGCCGGACGACTGGACATAGGCCAGGGCAACTGGGCCATGCATGCGAATGGCTTTTACCGCCGCACGGATGACTATGAGATTCCGGGTGAGGCAGAGTTGTATCACGATGAGGACGAGGAAGAAGGTGAACTCGAAGAGCTTAACGGCATTCTGGAAAACAGCTTCCTGGACAACGAAGGTGGCTCACTGGGAGGTAGCTGGATAGGCGATCAATGGCGGGCGGGCATGTCTTATACGCGCTACTCTTCGGATTATGGCATACCGGGCGCTCACGGACATCACTCTCTGGAAGGTGAGGAGGAGGATGTTAACGAGACTGAAGAACAGGGCGAAGCACTGGTGACTATCGGTCTGGAATCGGATCGTATTGATGGTGAAATCGTCGGCACCCAACCATTCAAAGGTTTCGAGCAGTTCAAACTTCGCGTGGCCAGGTCAGACTATACCCATACCGAGTTCGAGGGCGATGAGATCGGCACTGTCTTTAAAAATGAAACCATCGACAGCCGAATTGAATTGCGTCATCTGCCATGGGGCAGGTGGAAGGGTGCTTTTGGCGCACAGTATGCAGATCGCGATTTTGAAGCCATCGGCGAAGAAGCTTTTGTACCGGTTTCCAGCACGAATTCGGCCGCTCTGTTCTGGGTGGAAAGCGCTGATCTGGGTGACTGGCAACTAGATACTGGTTTGCGCTACGACGACATCAGCATCAAAACCGACTCCGGGCAGAGGCGTGATTTCTCGCCCTCCACAGCCTCATTCGGTGCTGTGTGGCATGTCACCGAAACCGGCCACCTCACCTTCAATGTCTCCCAGGCTGAACGTGCGCCTACCGACCAGGAGCTGTTTGCCGATGGCCCACACCTCGCCACCCAGACTTTCGAAATTGGCGACCCTTTGCTGGATACTGAAAAGAACCTGCACCTGGAAATGGGCTTCAGGTTGCACCAGGGCCAGCTGACGGGCTCGATCACCCTGTTCGCAGACAATTTCAGTGATTACATCTACCAGCTGGACACGGGTGAAATTGAGGACGAACTGCCGGTTAGACTGTGGTCACAACAGGATGCCGATTTCCAGGGCGCTGAACTGGAACTACGTTATGACCTTGGGCGTTTCTCCAGCGGTCACTGGCAGATCTCCGGATTTGCCGACACCGTGCGAGCCGAGCTTTCGGACAACTCCAATGTGCCGCGCATACCACCCCAGCGCATCGGCATGGCGGTGGATTGGGATCACAACAGCTGGGTGGCCAACATCAGCTGGGTGCATGCGGCCAGCCACACTCGCATTGCCGACTATGAAACCCGTACACCCGATTACGATCTGCTGAATGCAGACCTGTCCTATCTGTTGCCGATCGAGGGCACAAGCGAGTGGGAAGTTTTTGTGAAAGCCCACAATTTGCTGGATGAAGACATACGCAACAGCACCTCCTTCCTGAAGGACCAGGCCCCACAGATCGGGCGGAATTTTGTGTTGGGGCTAAGGGCTTATTTCTGAGCAACCACCGGATTGGGTCGCCGAAATCTATCCCACCCGGTTCAGAATTGAGGAGGTGGAACAGGTAACCGCACTCGTCCTGCTTGCCAGCCTTGCCTTGCCAGGTCAAGCGGCAAGCGGCAAGCGGGCTAGCAGGCAGGGCGGAACCGGGTCAGAATAGGCGCTGGCCCAACTTTTCGAGTGATAGCTATGCCCAGCAGCTCCGCCAACACCTGTCTGAACGTGATTGAGGGCCTCGAGCCTGCCCTGCCCTCATCCTGGTATCTGGATGAACACTATTACCGCCTTGAAAAGGAGAATGTTTTCTTCCGTGAATGGGTTTGTGCCGGGCGCGAAGAGCAACTGCCCAAACCGGGAGATTCCACGGTGCTCGACCTGTACGGCGAAAGCATCCTGTTGCTGCGCAATCGGGAAGGTGCGTTAAGGGCTTTTTATAATGTCTGCCGCCACCGGGGTGCGCGTTTGTGCCCGGGCAAGGACGATGACGATTCGGTGCTGGCACTCAAAGGTGGCGTGGTTGGCGGCCGTAATATCATCTGCCCCTACCACGCCTGGACTTATGACCTGGACGGCCAGCTGGTCAAGGCGCCTTTCATGAGCCTGGAAACAGGTTTTGATGCCAGCAAAGTGAAATTGCATCCGGTGGGCGTGGAAACCTGGGGTGGTTTCGTTTTCCTGCACCTTACGCCAGCAGAAGCACCGCCCTTCGAAAATGCCATCAGCATCGCGAAACGGAAATTTGTCAATTACCCGCTGGCCGATTTACGAATTGCCCGAACCATAAGCTATGAAGTTCAGGCCAACTGGAATGTGCTG
>JANOGQ010000438.1:0-13268 GCA_031406105.1 Lysobacterales bacterium
ACGAAAGCCTGCATCCGCACAACGCGGTTGCCGTGGTTACCAAAGGTGTGGCGGGTGGCTACGTTGCAGGTGCTGGCGCACCGGTGCGGATGAACAACGCTCGCAAGTAAACCACTGAATCAGCATAATGCTTGATCAGCCACTCAGTCAGAAAAACTGACTGACGTGGGCAGATTTTCGTCAGCACAACCCGATCAGTCACTGTCAAGTTTCATGGATCGCTCAATGGGGCAGGCTCGCCCGACAGCAGCAATTGTGGATCGACCCTGCGATTCAGCCAGTTCATACGCCAGTCCAGATGCGGCCCGGACGCCCGGCCTGTTGCACCGATTCGTGCAATCAAAGCACCCTGTTTTACCTCATCGCCGGTATTGGCCAGGATTTCACTGAGGTGCAGAAAGGTCGAAGACAGGCCCTGACCGTGGTCCAGAATCAAGGTGCCACCCGAAAAATACATATCATCGTGCGCCAGCGTGATCACGCCGGCGGCGGGAGCATAAACCGGATCACCTGAGGGTGCTGCGATATCCAGCCCGTAATGGGGCCTGCCAGCCTCGCCATTGAGTATCCGCTGGCTCCCATATACTCCGCTGATACGGCCCGCAGCGGGCCAGGCAAATCCTCGTAGATAGTCCGCTCGCTGGTCGCGCAGCAGCCGGGCAGCTGACACCATTTCCGCTTCCTGTTTGATCCGTTCTGCAGCCTCCGGATCAGGGGTAACGGTGTGCTGTGGCAAACCATCCACCCTTTCTATGTCGTAGCTGCGGGGTTTAACCTGCAACTCTATCGTCTCGTTGGCCTGTTGCTTGTGACTGATGGTCAGTTCACGAGTGCCGCTTTCATCCCGATCAAAGCCGATGACAAAATGTCCTTCGGCGGATGTCAGCACCGCCATGTCATCCAGCATCACGCTGCTGCCCGGAATGGTTTGGCCAAATATCAGGCCACCTTGTATGGCGGTGCCGGTCAGTTGGGTTTCGGCATAAAGCGGGGTGTGTGCCAGCAAGCCAAGCAGCAGCCATGTGGCGATGCGGCCGAAACTTTCTGTCCGGCTGTTACAGGTCAGGTCACTAAAGTTCAATACGCAACTTCTGGCCAGGCTGTAATACCGCGCTTTTATCGAGGCTGTTCCAGCTGCGCAGATCATTCACTTTAACCTTGTGTTTGCGGGCTATGCTCCAAAGCGAATCGCCGCGCAACACCACGTAGCGGATTTCACCGCTCTTAGCAGCACTGCTGCCGCTTTGGGTGGGAGTATGGAAGACGATCAGTTCGTAACCTGCACGTAAGGTGCGGGGATCACTGATGTTGTTCCAGCGTTGCAGTTCAGCTACTGATACCCGATAGCGTTTGGCGATCACGGACAGATTTTCACCTGGTCTTACCGTATGGGTGATTCGATCGGCTGCGATCAGCCCTGACTGCAACTTCTGCAATTGCGCAGCTGCAGCTGCATACTGTGGGTCTATCAGCAACTGTTCATCGCGCGGCAGGAGCAATTTCTGGCCGGGATGTATGGTGTTGTTCTTCAGGTTGTTGCTGGACTTCAGCACGTCGATGGGAACATGGTGCCGCCTGGCAAGATCTGACACAGTGTCGCCGCGCTCAACCATCACCTGATCCCAGCGCATCAGCGAACCTGGGTCTATGGTTTTCAATTTGTCCTTTAACAAAGCGGCGTTTTCCAGTGGCAGTACCACGCGGAAAGGGCCCTCTGGTGAGGTCGCCCAGCGGCTGTATCCAGGATTGAGCGTGAACAGTACATCAATGGATGCCTGGCTCATCTGCGCAACCAATACCAGATCGGCTTGCAAGCCAATATCTACTGCTGCGATTACAGGCTCATCCGGAGTCACTGCCATCTTGAAATCGTAGCGTTCCGGATATTTGAACAAACAGGTCAGGCCCATCAGCTTGGGTACATAGCCGCGTGTTTCCCTTGGCAGGCTGAGGCTCCAATAGTCAGTTGCTTTTCCTGCAGCCTCGTTGCGCTTGATCAGCCGCGCAACACGATTCTCCCCGGTGTTATAGCCTGCAAGGGCCAACAGCCAGTCTCCGTCGAACATCTCGTTCATGTAGGAAAGGTACTCGAGCGCCGCCTGGGTGGATGACCAGACATCACGCCGACCGTCATACCACCAATTCTGCTTGAGACCGTAACGTTTGCCGGTTTCGGCTATGAATTGCCAGGTGCCGAGTGCCCGACCGCTGGAATAGGCAAAGGGATCGTAAGCTGATTCAACAATGGGCAATAAAGCCAGCTCTCCCGGCATATTACGACGCTCGAGTTCATCGGCAATAAAATGGATCCACGGCTCGGCCCGCTTGAAAATGCGCGCCATGTACTCAGGACGGTCCGCATACCAATCCGCCCATTGCAGGTTGATTTGGCGGTCAGAACATTCGGGCAGGGCAAAGCGATCAACAACGCGGTCCCAGACATTCGCATAGGACTGGCCTTGCTCAACGGGGGGAATCTGAAACAGGTGATCGTCGACAAAGGATGCATCGACAGAGGGTTGGCTGTCTGCATTGTTAGTGTGTAGATCCGGAACTTGGCCGATACTTTGATCAGTGCCCGTAGTAGCACAACCGGCAAGTAACAGAAAGACCGTCGCTGCCAAAAGTTTTGCTGGCACCAGAAATCCTCGGTTTCTTGTTTTCGCTGGCTATTATGCGCGTGCAGGCCGTCTGGTCAAGTTTTTTTGCCACAAGTCCAGTACTGGTGGCCTCAGTAACTATCTTTCCACTCGCGTATGACTTGCAGAGTGCTGACACCTGCTGTGGCCGACGGTTTGCGCTTTTGGGCGGCGGCAATCACCGCATTTTCCCGGCTGCGCAGGAAGGGGTTCACCGCCAATTCCTGCCGTAGCGTGCTGGGAACAGTCATTTTTCCTGCCAGTCGGGCGGCATCAACCTGTTGTGACCTTTGCAGCAGGGCAGTGTTATCAGGCTCCACTTCCAGGGCAAAACGGCAATTGGCAGCGGTGTATTCGTGTGCGCAGTAAACCAGCGTTTGCGGCGGTAACCGGGCCAATTGGTCCAGCGATTGCTGCATTTGGGCAGCAGTGCCCTCGAACAGGCGACCACAACCCACACTGAACAGGGTGTCGCCACAGAACAGCAGGCCGTGGCCGAAATAAGCGATGTGGCTGCGGGTATGACCTGGCACTTCCAGAACTTCGAATTCCAGCCCCAGTTCAGGCAGGGAGATCCGCTCGCCCTGGCCAACAATCTGGGCTAGCCCCTGAATGCGGGAGTCGGCTGGGCCAATCAACTTCGGACTCCAGTCCTTTACCAGCTGCGGCACTCCGCCAATGTGATCCGGATGATGGTGGGTGATCAGGATAGTTGAAAGGTGTAAGCCATTCCGATTCAATGCCTGCTGCACGGGTTCAGAGTCGCCGGGGTCAACTACAGCGCATTCCTTGCCCCCGGTATGAAGCAGCCAGATATAATTGTCCTGGAATGCCGGAATGGCGCTGACTTCAATGGCTGGCATGGCTTTTCCCATTCGGCCGATAATTCCTACAGGATATAGCTGATGCCTACTGAATCCAACAGCACAAACTCAATGCCTGCTTTAGCCCCAATAAATTGCCAGAGTGGCTGATGGGCCTGCGCACGCCCAGGCTGGATTGTTCGGCTGCATTGTTGCAGATGGCAGCTCAGTGCGGCGGCCAGAGCAGTCGCCAGGGCAATGTCCTGCTTATCAAGCATTCCTCGCTGGCCTGGCCCGAAGCCGGAACCCTGGTGCGTGACCAACAATCCTTCGGTCGTGCACTGCATATAAGCCTGGGCAGTGGCACTGAACGATATTCCGGCCTGCATTGTCGCAGTAATGAGCTGCCGTTCGTTGATGCCGCGTTCCGGCAGGTGGCCCTGTGGCATGTGATCGCCACGGGTAAGGAGGCAGAGCTGTTGGAAGCCTGCCGGGTGCTGCAGCCAGGTGGCGACATACTGCTGCTGGGATTGAACCAGATGGCCATTGGTGCCCGATTTGATCGTACTGCAATTGATCTGCCCAGATTGCATCGCCAGAGCCTGCATGAGCAGCTGTCAGAGCTCGATATGGAAGTGACTGGAGCCTGGGGCTCAGGTCTGGCTGGAGTCGCCAGACCTGTCTTCCGGCAGGATGGCTGGTCGGGATTATTGCTACCCTTCGCTGATCAGATGGTACTTCGGCTGCAGCATGCACAAGCGGCTGGTTTGAGCCCCTTGCGAATGGAACGGTTTCAAGCCGGTGTAGCGCCCAGCGCCTGAATTAGGATCAGCAGCGATGGCCCAGCAGTTTGATGCAGGAATCAGCTGCCAAAAAGCAAAATGAAAGGAAAGTTTTTCAATATGGCCAAGTCAGCTACGATCGATATTTATACAGATGGCGCCTGCAGTGGAAATCCCGGGCCCGGGGGCTGGGGCAGTGTTTTGCTTTGGGGCGATCACCGCCGTGAGTTGTCGGGTGGAGATTCCGACACCACCAATAACCGCATGGAAATGCTGGCCGTCATACGCGCACTGGAAGCATTGAAGAAGCCGAGTGCAGTGAGGCTGTTTACCGATTCCATTTATGTCATGAAGGGCGTAACCGAATGGTTGCCGCAGTGGAAGCGACGCAATTGGCTCACAGCTGCCAGACAACCGGTAAAGAACCTTGAGCTATGGCAAGAACTGGAAGTGGCATTGCAGCCTCATCAGGTACAGTGGCACTGGGTGAAAGGCCACAGTGGCGTGCCGGAAAATGAACGGGCTGATGAACTGGCTCGCCTGGGCATTCCGAAAAGCAAGTGAAAATGAATAGTCTCAGCAGGTAAACAGATTTATGGCATCAAGACAGATAGTACTGGACACTGAAACCACTGGCCTCGAAGTCAGTGAAGGTAACCGGCTGATTGAGATCGGTGCCGTAGAGTTGGTCGAACGCCGGATTACCGGCAGGCAATTCCACTACTACCTCAATCCGCAACGTGCCATTGAGGAGGGTGCTCTGGAAGTACACGGCATTACCGAGGATTTTTTGCAGGACAAACCCCTGTTCGTTGATATTGCTCACGAATTTATCGAATTCATTCAAGGCGCCGAGTTGCTTATTCACAACGCGGCGTTTGATCTGGGGTTCCTCGATGCGGAGTTGGCTATATTGGCCAATTCATCTGCACGGATAGTTGATTATGCGACGGTTTTGGACACGCTGGAACTGGCTCGCGAAATGCATCCGGGCCAGCGCAACAGCCTGGATGCATTGTGTAAGCGTTATGAAATAGACAACAGCAATCGTAGCCTGCACGGTGCCTTGCTGGACGCGCAGATCCTGGCCGACGTGTATCTGGCCATGACCGGTGGGCAAACTGATCTGGGACTCAGTTTTAACGCCAGTCAAAACCAGCCTGAGCAGCAGGCTATTCTGGATGCCGGGCAGCGGCCACCACTGCGCGTATTAAAGCCTGGTCAGGACGAACTGCAGCAGCACCTTAAGCGCTTGAATGAGATAAAACGGGCTTCGGGAACTTGTCTGTGGCTGGAGCTGGAGGAGAGTCTTTAACTGCTGGGTGATTAGGCAACTGCTTTAAAGTTGCGTGACCAGCAAAGGGTGATCGCGGGTATCCATCCAGGTGAGGATTTCGTAGTAACGCTGGATGCTGTCAACAAATGCTTTTGCCTCATTGCCGCGGGCATAACCGTGTTTGGTCTGGCTATGCCATTTTTCCTGCGTCAGCAGGCCCAGACATTGCCTTACATCTGCCCAGCTGTCGGGATTGAGACCTTGTTGCTGGGTGAGGACCCGTGCATCTCCCAGATGACCGAGCCCCAGGTTGTAGCCGGCCAGCGCCATCCAGGTGCGATCCGGTTCAGGAATCCGGGCAGGCAGGCGATCGCGTAAGCGCGCCAGGTAGCGGGCGCCACCTTCGATGCTTTGATGGGGGTCCAGCCGGTCCGTAACGCCCAGTTGCCGGGCTGTTTGCTCGGTCAGCATCATGATGCCCCGTACACCGGTAAACGAGGTGGCTTGAGAGTCCCAGTGCGATTCCTGGTAACCAATCGCTGCCAGCAGGCGCCAGTCCACCCGGTAAGCTTCGCCGGCCTCCTGAAAAGCAGCAATCAATTCAGGCAGGCGATCGCGCAGACGTTGCAGGAAATTCACCATATCAAATGGCTCATGGCTGGCGATTTCTTCGGAGAACGCCTGCATGATGCCAGGCAGCAGGCCACTTTCTCTGGCTTGCAACATGAACTGATCTGCCTGCTCGACCAGGCTCAGGTCCGGGCCAGGGGGGAAAGCCCAGGCATGCGGCACTGTGCCTGGCAAGGTAAAGGCTATACCAAGTTGCGGATAGTAGGTTTTGTGAAATTCAAAAATACTGGAATCAACCAGGGTGACATCGATGGCCTTGTCGGAGACTGCCAGCAGCAGGCTTTCAATTCCAACATCGTCGCGGGTTTCAAATTGCAGCTCAGGGTATTCGATTTGCGCCGCCTGCAAAGCTTCAACATAACTGGACCCGGCTATCACCATGATTTTGAGTCCAGCCAGTTCAGCGAGATTTTGCGGCTGCTTGTTGCTGGCCCGACTGATCACCAGAATGGAGGTTTGCAGATAATCCGGCCCGAAATTGAATTGTTTTTCCCTGGCTGCGGTACGGCTGAGATTGGCCGCAATCATATCGGCTTTGCCTTCCAGTAGCAGCTGCTCAAGTTGGCCAAAAGCATCCGCCAGTTCGATCTGCATGTCCACAGCCAGGTATTCACTGAAAGCTTTCGCCAGTTCATACTCGGGACCAGTAGGCCCGCCTGCATCCTCATAGTAACTGCTGGCGCCACTGCGACTGAGCACCACCATGCTGCCGCGTTGCTGAATCTGCTCCAGCTGGCTGGGTTTATCCTCACCCGAGTAGAGCAGTGGCACAAGTACGACCACAAATATGCAACGTTGCCAATGCATATTCACGTTTCAGGTTGGCGGGGCAAGCAGTCGTCTGTGATCATGAAAACTGCCTCAAGTTCTGTGTATTGCAAAGGTTCAATCAGTACAGCCCTGATCCCTGACAACTGTCGGAGTCCATCATAAGCCCGAGCTTTCGCTATGCCAAGTTGGCGCGGCACAAGGAGCCACTGCCATTCTGCTAGAATGCCGGTTCTTTGTTTCTGGTATTTCGGAGTTGATGTGAGCGTCACAACGCGTTTTGCCCCCAGTCCGACGGGTTTCCTGCATGTGGGTGGCGCCCGCACAGCTTTGTTCTGTTATTTACAGGCCAGGTCAGCGGCTGGCAAATTCATTTTACGTATTGAGGACACCGACCTCGAACGCTCAAGCGAGGAATCTGTGCAGGCCATTCTGGATGGCATGCGGTGGTTGGCACTGGATTATGACGAAGGCCCTTACTACCAGACCCATCGTTTTGATCGTTACGCCGAAGTAACACGGCAGTTGTTGGCTGAGCGCAGGGCCTATCACTGCTATTGCTCCAAGGACCGGCTGGAAGTAATGCGCGAACAGCAAATGCAGCAGGGTCTCAAGCCCCGATACGATGGTTTCTGTCGTGAGCGTCAGGATATTCCTGCCGATATCAAACCCGTGGTGCGGTTTCGCAATCCTGATGCCGGTGATGTGAGCTGGGATGATGCAGTGCGTGGCCAGATCAGTATTTCCAACAGCGAGTTGGATGACCTGGTGATTGCACGTCCGGATGGCTCACCCACTTACAACTTCACCGTAGTGGTAGACGATGTTGATATGGCGGTTAGCCTGGTGATCCGCGGCGATGACCACATCAACAATACACCGCGACAGATCAATATTTACCGTGCGCTGGGTGCGGACTTGCCGCAGTTTGCTCACGTACCCATGATCCTGGGTGACGATGGAGCACGTCTTTCCAAGCGGCACGGCGCTGTAGGTGTGATGCAGTATCGCGATGATGGTTATCTGCCCGAGGCCTTGTTGAATTACCTGGTTCGGCTAGGCTGGTCACACGGTGACCAGGAAGTATTCAGCAGGGCAGAAATGATCGAGCATTTTGACATCAGGGATGTAAACCGCAAGGCTGCTGCATTCGACACCCAAAAACTGGATTGGCTGAATCAGCACTATATGCGCACCATGCCAGCAGCTGAGGTGGCGGAGCACCTGCGCTGGCACTTTGATCATCAGGGCCTGGACCCGCAACAGGGGCCAGCTCTCGCTGACCTGGTCAGTGTGCAGGCAGAGCGGGTCAAGACCTTGCGTGAGATGGCTGAAGTGAGTGCGGTTTTTTATAGGGATTTTGATGAATTTGAGCCCGGCGCAGCAAAAAAGCATTTGCGGCTGGTGGCTGCAGAACCCTTGCAGGCTATTCACACCAAACTGGCGGAAATTGAAAACTGGCAGCCTCAGCAACTGCATGAAGCAGTGCAGCAAACCGCCGTGGATCTGGGGGTGAATATGGGCAAGGTAGCCCAACCCTTGCGGGTTGCACTGACCGGCACGTCGGTTTCTCCGGCCATTGACAAGACGCTGTGGCTGACCGGCAAACCAAGAAGCCTGGCAAGAATGGATGTGGCCTTGAAATATATAGAGCAACGCGGTGCGACAGAATAATCACAATAGGCCATCGTTGGGCAGGGGCCTGAATGTCAAAAGTTGAACGCCTGTATCACCTGCACAACATCCTGAATCAACGGCGTACGCCGATTTCGAGGCAGGAATTGATGGAGCGGCTGGAGTGTTCCCAGGCAACCCTGTATCGCCTGGTGGGCGAGCTGCGCGATTTCCTGGGCGCACCGATTGAGCAGGATACGGAGTCCCGCGGTTTTTATTACGATCGCAGTCTGGACCAGCCTTTCGATCTGCCGGGTATCTGGATCAGTCCTTCTGAGCTACAGGCTTTGCTGACAGCGCGCCAGGTGCTGGGCAATGTCCAGCCGGGCTTGCTGGAAGGTGAACTGGAATCCCTGCAAAGCCGCATTACAGCATTGCTGCGGCAGAAAGGCGTTGAAGCTGAAGAAGGTGACTCGCGCATCCACATCCAGAGTGCGGCTTCCCGGGTCGTGCCAGCACGCATGTTCCAGGATGTGTTGGCGGCACTGATCAAACGCCAGCGATTGCACATCCGTTACCACGGGCGCCGTAAAGACCAGATCAGTGAGCGCAGCATCTCGCCGCAGCGCCTCACCCAGTATCGTAATTCCTGGTACCTCGACGCCTGGTGTCATGATTCCGATGGCCTGAGAAGTTTTGCATTGGAACGAATCCGCGAACAGAAGTTATTGGATAAGGCTGCCACGGAAGTCAGTGACCTTGATCTGGCTACACATTTTGATCGCTCTTACGGAATTTTTTCTGGTCCCGCTGAGCACCAGGCGGAACTGCGCTTCACTCAGGAAATGTCACGTTGGGTTGCTGATGAAATCTGGCATCCGGATCAGCAGGGCGGGTTCGATGCTGAGGGTCGTTGGGTGCTGAGCTTGCCGTTCAGCAGTGCACGCGAACTGGTGATGGATATCCTGCGTTATGGCAGTGATGTTGAAGTGCTGGCACCGGATTTCCTGCGCGATATCGTGCTTGAAGCAGCACAGCGCACCGTGGCTCAGTATAAAGCCTGATCGGCGTTCTCATGCTTTGAGAAGGCCCCGTGTTTTGATGGCTCCATCTATCCGGGAGTTATGCCATGAACCTTTCTCTTTACTTGCTGTTGACGCAGCCAATTGATTCGAAAACATCGGTTCGGGCTATCCGGCCAGCGCAACGAAAAACGCACCAACATCCGGCAGTAATGCCTGACCCTGTTCGGGCCGGTACCGCACGAGCCTCTGCCCCACTGCAAGCCAGCCGTTGTAGGGCTTCGTCAGCAACGCGCCATTCACTCGGCGCGGGCAAGCTGGGATTCGCTGCCCGAGTTGTGTGCAATGCCATGGGCATTTTGCTGATGTTTTCAGGTCTGCTAGTGCTGCTGCAAATTGCGCAGCTGAGCCTGAGTTGAGCTGGCAATAGCGATACGCCTGCCTGGCTGACGCCAGGCGTCTGACATGCCTTACGCCGCCACAGATTCCTGTGCTCTTGCCAGCATGGGGCCTTTGAGCAGAGCTTGCCGCGTAGCATCTACGATCAAGTCTACTTCCGCAGAAGTGATGCCAAAACAGGGTGTGTAACGCAATGCGTTCTGGCCGCCATGAATCACATTACAACCCTGCGTGCGCATGTATTCCTCAGTGGAATTGGCACCATAACATTTGTACAGTTTGTTGTTGAGTTCCAGGCTGAACAACAGGCCCGTCCCCTGCACGCGCACAATCCTGTCGCCCAGTTCTTTCTGCAGAGCCGTAAATTTCTGCAAGAATTCCTGGCCGCGGGCAACGATATTTCGCCGTAACTCAGGGGTGAGCGTGTGCAAAACGGCACAACCTACGTCCATGGCGCGTGGATTGGTGGTCATGGTATTGCCATAGATGCCTTTACGATACAGGCCGGCCGCATATCTGCTCAAAGCCAGCACTGAAAGCGGGTACTGGCCGGCATTGAGCGATTTGGAATAGGTTTCCATGTCAGGCGGGGCTGCATCCTGGAAGCCTGGATAATCGATAATGGACAGCACGCCATGGGCCCGCAGCCCGGCCTGGATGGAATCCACCATCAACAATGCACCATGGGCCTGCGTGAGTTGCCGCACGGCATCATAGAACTCCCGGCTGATGGACTGGCCGGGATTGCCTTCACCCATAACGGGTTCCATGAAAAATGCTTCTATGAATACATGGTTCGAATCAGCCCAGTTGAATATCTGCCGCAACTGTTCGACATTGTTGGGTTCAACGGTCAGCAAACGATCATGATCACGGAAACTGGCCAGGTGCCGGATGTAGGTTTGACGACATGAGTCGGAAAATTGCGCGGGACGTTCAGTGCGGCCATGAAATCCACCACACAAACTGGCCAAGCGGATGGTCTTGCTGGCATGGCGACCACCTGGGTCAGTCATCAGCTTGGCATTCACATCGGAAATTCGTGCAGCCAGGCTGACCGCTTCCGAACCGCTATTCAGGCAGAGAAATTGATCCAGCGGGCAGGGCTCGCCGCGGGTATGGCCAATTTCCCGCACCAGGGCATCACGCAAGCGCTTTTGGCTGAAATTAGGCGTCATCACATTGGCCATGACCTGCTGCTGGTTCATGGCCTGCAGAACGGTCGGCGGAGCATGCCCCAATCCCAGCATGCCGTATCCACCCGAGTCATGGATCACGGCGCCCTTCATGGTGATGATCCATGGGCCTCTGCCCGCCATTGCCGAGTAAGGCTTGACCGCATCATCCGGGTAAAAATTGATAAAACCTTGCTGGATTTCAGAGATCTGGCTGTCCTCGTCCCGGGCCATGAAATCCGGATCTTCATCACACAGCGATTGAAATTGTGTCAGGGCCGCATCAACGGCTTCGCTCAGTCGGTGATCCAGCGCTGCAAATCGCAGAATGATTTCGTCACTGAGGCCTTTGCTCCAGGCTTCACCACCAAACTCCCGCATCTGGCGCAATTTTTCAATAATGGGCATGGTTTGATTACCCATAAAACAAACTCCTGTGTGAAAAACAAGCTGAATCCGCAAGTCGAAAAGTGGATCCACGAATTGCTGGCAATCAGGAAACTCCCGGCAAATCACAGCTTGCTGCAGAGTGCCCAGAATACCATAGCGTCCGGGATGAGGAGAAATCGGTCAACTGGCACCAGCCTGTTGTTGCAGGGCCCACAACACATGTTCCCGCACCATTTCATCGGCATACTCGATCCGCGTATGCAGGCCCGCCATTATAGCCGCGGAAGAGGGTGCGTTGCCTAAAGCAACGGCAACATTGCGCAGCCAGCAGGGGTAACCAATACGACGGATCGCGCTGCCCTCGGTGCGCCTCTGGAATTCTTCTTCAGTCCAGCTGAACAACTCCAGCAGCTGAGCTGCATCCAGTCCAGGTCGTGGTGAAAAATCGTCTTCCTGGCTGAATTGTGCGTAGCGATTCCAGGGGCAGACAAATTGGCAGTCATCGCAGCCAAAAATCCGATTACCCATCAGCGGGCGCAGTTCCACCGGTATGGATTCACGCAGTTCAATGGTCAGATAGGAAACACAGCGCCTCGCATCAACGCGGTAAGGCGCAATTATTGCCTGCGTAGGGCAGATGTCGATGCAGCGGCTGCAACTGCCACAATGATTGGCGACAGGCTGATCTAGAGGCAAGGGCAGGTCAGTGTAAATTTCACCCAGGAAAAACCAGCTGCCAGCCGTTTTATTCAGCAGATTGCTGTGCTTGCCTATCCAGCCCAGCCCTGCCTGGGCTGCCAGGGCCTTTTCCAGCACCGGTGCCGAGTCTACAAATACGCGATAACCAGAACTTCCGAAGTGTTGTTCAATCCGGCGGGCCAGCTTTTGCAGGCGTTGGCGCAGCAGTTTGTGATAATCACGCCCCAGCGCATAACGGGAGATCAGCGCCTGTTCGGGTTGCTCGAGCAACTGCTTGGCATCCTGGGCCTGTTCAGAGAGGTAATCCATGCGCGCACTGATGACCCGCAGTGTGCCAGGCAGCAATTCTGCCGGGCGGCTGCGGCGAGTGCCGTGCCTTTGCATATACGACATCTGGCCATGCATGCCCTGGTCCAGCCAGGCTAGCAAGTGCTGCTCATGCTCCTCCAGTCTCGTATCCGCCACGCCCAGTTGCTGAAAACCCAATTCCATGCCCCAGCGGATGATGTCAGATTTCATGTCCTGCAACTGTTTTGTCGACCAGCCACTCACCGGCTTGCGGTCAGTTTCGGCTTGGGCCATGCCAGTACTTTTTTGCAGATGGGGTTTTTCCCGGTTCATCGCTATACTTTTAACCATGAGTAACCAAGCAGACCGATTGTATACCGCCCGGCAGGTGCGAATGCTGGATCAGAGCGCTATAGAAGCCCATGGCATTCCGGCAATTGAGTTGATGGAGCGCGCCGGACAAAGTGTCTTTGCTGCAGCGCGTGAATATTATCCAGCAGCCACAAACTGGCTGGTGATCTGTGGCGCCGGTAACAATGGGGGGGATGGTTATGTGCTGGCCAGGCTGGCCAGGCAGGCGGGATTCAAGGTCAACGTATGTGCCCTCAAGCCCGCCGCGACACTGCAAGGCGAAGCTGCCCTGGCAGCACAGAGCTGGTTGCAGAGCGGTGGTGCCGTGCAGCCCTGGCCACCCGCGGCTGACTTGGCTCCTGACTTGATTTTTGATGCTTTGCTGGGTACCGGTCTGGAACGGGAACCTGAGGGTGATTTTGCAGCAGCCAT
>JANOGQ010000441.1:0-3543 GCA_031406105.1 Lysobacterales bacterium
AACGCGGCGATCTTCCACACCGCCGTAATGCGGTGCGTCCATGGCCAGCAGGGGATCAATCAGCTCCGGGTTGCGTTTATGCCCCGGAACGGTAAAAGGTGTGCCGGCGTCTGCCAGGAATTTTCGATAGGCGTCGTAAAGCGGTGTTTCACTTTTTTTCATTTTCTGTCTTCTTTGGATTAATTGCAGCTCTCTGGACCGTCCTCGAATCCGGATTTCATTATGCACTCCGAAAACACTGCGGAAAACTCCGAGGTGCTTCCGACAGGGCTTGTAGCGGTTGCTGTGATATTCAGGGCAGGCACGGCTCCGTTGAAGGACCAGTTGCCCGCGCCATCCGCTGACGCCCACCCGAGGAAGGTACCGCCCTCGTCCTCGACGTCGGCATAGACATCGACAATACAGTTGGGGCAAGCCGTGCCGGATACCGGTGCCAGAGCATTGATCACTGGTGCGAAGGCGGTGTTGGTCTGAAAGTCGGCAAGGAAGATGCCCTTCCCGGCGTTATTGCTTATGGAATTTCCGCGTATGCGGTTGTGGTAGTCGTTGATCCCAATCTTCACACCGGTTGCGTTATGGGCAATGATGTTTCCTTCGCCGGGGCCAATGCCACCGATCACGTTTTCGTGGGTAGAAAAGGCCAGCTCGACGCCCGATGTTCCGTTCGACAGAGGGCTGGTGCCGTTTGCCTGCGTGCCAATTCGATTGCCATGAATGATCACATCGTCTGATCCGCGAAGTAGAATGCCGGCCCTGGTATTGCCCGAGATCAGGTTTCCGGCACCGGGAGAGGCTCCGCCGATGGTCACCGCATAGTTCCTGTTGTCCAGGTAGACATTGATACCATCTTCGTTTGGTATAGCTCCCGAACCGGTGACATTCGTCCCGATGCGGTTGCCCTGTATGATGCTGCCCGGAGCGCCATTCTCCGTGATCAGGACACTGATGCCTGTGCCATTGCCAGAAATGAGGTTTCTCGCACTGGCCGTGGTACCCCCGATCGTGACAAAGGAATCTGCGACACGAACGCCGCTGCGGTTACCCAAAGCGGCGGTTCCGGCGGCGTTCGTGCCAATGAAATTGCCCTCAATTTTGGCCACGGAAGCGCCTGCAGAACCCTGCAAGCTCACCCCGGCAGAACCGTTAAATGCTGTATTGCCGGAAATCAGGTTGCAGTCACCTGTGCAGGGACCGTTGGCCGTAAGCCCGTTGGTGCCCCCGATCTGGGCAGTGGCACTGCCCAAGTAGATGCCGACATCGCCACCTGCCGCCACTGTGCCAGTGGCGTTGGTGCCGATGAAGTTCCCGGCGATGACGATGTTCGTCGTGGAGGTGATATGGATACTGGTGGTGAACCCGTTGAGAACCAGGCCGCGCAAAATACTACCGGCCGCACCTGCCCCGGAGATGAACAGGCCGGCAAAGCTGCCATTCCCTTTCAGTTCCACCCGGTTTGGCCCACCGTTGATCTCGACCGGTCCGGTGATCGTGGGCAGCGGCGTTCCTATATTTATGGCGGGAGTGCCACCGCCAATCGAGAACTCGATCAGGTCGTAACCCCCACCGCTGCCGATGCAGTTGAAGTAATTTCCGTTGTTGTTGGCGGCTGTGATCGCTTCGCGCAAGGAGCAGACGCCATCGTTGGCAATGACGTCGGCCGCCGTGTCCACGATAAGAATTACGTCCGCGTGAACTGATCGAGCAGGCAGAACCCAGACGCCGAAGGCTGCCAATCCGATGGCGATAGGGGTAATTAATCGGACAAACTCGACTCTGCCCCGGATCGATTGAAGGAGCGACATCCCCATTACCCATATCCTTCCTTCGCGCATTGCATTTGTTATCATCTCACGGCCCGTGCCATCCACCAAGATCAGGTGACGGGCTGGCAAGCAAATTATGCTAGCCTAGAAATTTGACCCTGATCCGTCAGGACGAAGCCAGCTTGCAGAGGTTCATTCATGCGTTCAATTTTTCAGGTTACCAATCGTACCGTGGCATTTCTCAGAGCAGCGGCATTCAGTGTTTTTCTCGTCGCTTGCGGTGATAAGGGGCCCGCACCAACTGTCGAGTTAGCAACAACATCTGAGGGCTCGACCGTCAGCGTTAGCAACCTGGAAGAGACGATCGCAGAAACTGTAACCACTGACAGCGGCACCACCTCCCACTTTGACTGGTACATGGAGGGCGCAACGCCGGCGGGGCAGTCGGTGATCGTGCAAACGGGCGATGGCCGCATCAGCAGCGAATCATTTATCCACTGGAATAATCGTGAGTACCGGCTGGATTCTGAAATTCAGCTCGACAGTGAAGGCCGTGTTCTTGCACAGCGCGTAACGGGCACTACCCCTTTTGGCGCGCCGGTTGACGAAACCTTCCGCTTCGAGAACGGCGTGGCCAGCTGGAGCACAGTTGGCCAGCAAGGTTCGGTGAATGCCGATACGCCTGCCTGGTATTTGCCCAATGAGAATGGTGACTTTGCTTCCCTGCCGGCCCTGGTCAGGCTGGCGGCCGCGAGCCTGGATGGCGAAGTGCCGGTATTCCCGTCCGGCAGGATCAGGGTTGAGCGCGTCACCAGTGTGGCCGTCGAAACCGGCTTAGGCATGCAGCAACTCCAGCTCTACGCATTCCACGGTATAAACTTCAATCCGTCTTATGCCTGGTTCGACCAGCAGGGGGAGCTCGTTGCACTCGATTGGGGCGGCAGCCTGGGCATGATTCCGCAGGGTTGGGATGCCAAAGTGCTTGAGCAATTGAGCGCGGTTCAGACTCAGGAATCCGCTAATCGCTCGGCGCGCCTGGCCATCGAGCTTGCAACCGTCATGCAGGCGCCGCTGATTTTCGAAAATGTTGATGTGGTCGATGTCGAACAAGGTGTATTGCTGCCTCAACATCATGTACTGGTGGTCGATGGCAAAATCTCGGCGATTTCCGACCGGGCCATTAGCCACAGCGATGCCATACGCGTTGACGGAACCGGCAAGTCGCTGATGCCCGGTATGTGGGATATGCACGGTCATTTTTCGCTCGAGGACGGGCTGATGAACATCGCAGGTGGCATCACCAGCGTGCGCGACATCGGCAATGTGCATGAAAAGATTACGCTGGCAACTGAAAAGTACAACTCAGGCGAAGTGATTGGCCCCAACACCTATCTGGCCGGCTTCATCGACAAAGCAGGCCCTTACGCATCTGGCGGTACGGCCGAGACCCTTGAAGATGCCCTCAAGCGGGTGGATTTCTTCGCCGACCATGGTTACATTCAGATCAAGCTCTACAGTTCGATTGAGCCATCCTGGGTAGCACCCATAGCAGAGCGGGCACATGCACGTGGCCTGCGGCTCAGCGGCCATATCCCTGCCTTTATGTCGGCCGAGCAGGCCATCAGGGCTGGCTACGACGAGATCCAGCACATCAATATGGTTTTCCTGAATTTCCTGGCCGGGGACACGGCAGATACCAGGCAACAGATCCGCTTTACGCTTTACGGCGACGAGGCGGCGAATCTCGATATTGACAGTGCTGCGGTGGAAGATTTCATCC
>JANOGQ010000461.1:0-3228 GCA_031406105.1 Lysobacterales bacterium
GGCCCAGCAGGAACAGCACAGACATCAACAATGGCAGGTTGTCCAGCCAGAAGCCCAGCGTGGCCAGTAACACGATGACCACTTCCAGCAATTTCACGCGGCGTATCTGCAGCGATTTTTCAAATTTGTCGGCAAACTGTCCGAACAGTGCGGAAAACAGGAAGAACGGCAGGATGAACAAAAGGGCACTGAAATTGACCAGTTGATCGGTATTCATGCCGGCCACGGCGCTGCCTTTGAATACCAGCAGGGCGACCAGTGCATTCTTGAATATATTATCGTTGAAAGCGCCCATCGCCTGAGTCATGAAGAACGGCATAAAGCGCCGTTCTCTGAACAGGTCGAATTGGGAATGGCCGGACATGATCCTGGCTTAAGTTGCGATGGACGTCAGCACACCGGCTATCGTCGCAGTCATCATGGTGGCCAGGGTACCGCCCAACACGGCCAGCAAGCCCAGTCGTGCGAGGTCTGGCTTGCGCTCTGGAGCCAGCCCCCCAATTCCTGCTAACTGGATGGCAATCGACGAAAAATTGGCAAAGCCACAGAGGGCATAAGTAGCAATCAGAACCGAGTGGGGTGACAGGCTGTCCTTGATCTGGTTCAGTTGCACATAAGCGACAAACTCGTTGGTGACAATTTTCTGACCGATCAATCCACCCACAGCCACGGCATCAATCCAGGGCACGCCTATGACCCAGGCCACAGGCGCCAGCAGGTAACCCAGTATGACCGCCAGGCCGAGTGGCTGGCCAATCAGGTTTTCAATACCCAGCACCTGACCCAGCCAGGTCAGGGGAAAATCGATCATGGCGATCAGCGCCACAAAGGCCAGCAACATGCCACCTACGTTCAGTGCCAGGCGCACACCATCGGATGCTCCATTGGCTGCGGCCTCAATGACATTGCCAGCCGTTCTCTCTACCTCCAGCTTGACAACGCCCTTGGTCAAAGAGGGCTCGAATTCAGGCTTCAGCAACTTTGCGATCACGATGGTAGCCGGGGCAGCCATTACACTGGCCGCCAGCAAGTGGCGGGCATAAAACAATTGCTGGGCTTCATCACCACCGCCGAGCATGGCGACATATGCGGCGAGCACTGCCCCCGCTATGGTGGCCATGCCTGCCACCATCATGGTAAATAATTCAGATTCCGTCATGCTGGAAATATAGGGCCGCACCACCAGAGGTGCCTCGGTCTGGCCTACAAAAATATTCGCCGCTGCTGACAGGCTTTCTGAACCGCTGGTACGCAGCACTTTCAACATGATCCAGGCCATGCCCTGGACGATTTTCTGCATGATGCCCAGGAGATAAAGCACCGACATCAAAGCAGCGAAGAAAATAATGGTGGGCAACACCTGGAAAGCGAAAACGAAACCGAAATTTTCCAGGCTGGCCAGGTCACCAAAAATGAAGCGTGAGCCTTCCAATGCAAAGCCGACAATCCTGACGAAGAAACGGGCGAAGTATTCAAAGAATTCGCGGCCGCCCGGCATGATGATAACGATGATGGCAAAGATTATTTGCAGGGTGATGCCGGAGAGAACCAGGCGCCAGTCAATATCCCGTCGGCGACTGGACAGGGCCATGGCGATACCGATCAGTACCGACAGCCCGAACAGGCCAAAAGCAATCTCAGCAATCATCAGGTAGCCTCCGTCCAGCGCGTGTTGTTAGGGAGATTCTGATTTACTCTGAGTCTCCGTGGCATAGGATGCTGCCGCCACTATCATTGATGGTTCACGATGCTTCAATGCTGGTTCGCAATGTATAGACTTTGCCTGAAGCTGGCAAATATTCAGCTGCATGACCTCGGCCGGGAACAGCTTTGGTAAACAGAAACCCTGTGGATTTCAGGGCTCGTCAATTCTTGCCGTTGGCAAAAATCAGCGTTTCGCGGGTGGCCGAGAAACTCAGCTCGGGCCAGCGTTCCATGGTCAGTTGCAGATTAACCCGGGTAGGTGCCAGGTACACCAGTTGCCCGGCCGCATCGGTGGCCAGATTCAGTTCCAGCTGGCGGCGGAAGTCCTCCAGCTTGCGGGCATTGTCACAACTGACCCAACGCACCGTATGAATGTTCACGTTTTCAAAGAAGGCGTCAACGTTGTATTCGTTCAGCAAACGATAGGCAACCACATCAAATTGCAGCATGCCCACAGCGCCCAGCACCAGGTCATTGTTGAGCAGGGGCCGGAAGAACTGGGTCGCACCTTCCTCGGACAATTGCTCCAGGCCCTTCTGTAGTTGCTTCAGCTTCAACGGATCACGCAAGCGGGCCCGGCGGAACAACTCTGGCGCAAAATTGGGTATGCCGGTGAATTGCAGCGCTTCGCCCTCGGTAAAGGTATCACCGATGCCAATAGTGCCGTGGTTGTGCAGGCCAATGATATCGCCGGGCCAGGCATCTTCCACGTGTTCACGTTCCTGCGCCATGAAGGTCAGCGCATTGGCTGATTTGATGTCTTTGCCGAGGCGCACATGATGCAGTTTCATGCCGCGCTGGAAATGTCCGGAGCAGATGCGCATGAAAGCGATGCGATCGCGGTGCGCCGGATCCATATTCGCCTGGATCTTGAACACAAATCCTGTCAGTGCCGCTTCATCGCTGTTAACAGTTCGGCCGGTAGTTGCACGTGGCCCGGGTGGTGGAGCGTATTGCACGAAAGCATCCAGCAGGGGCGTGACGCCAAAATTATTGATGGCCGAGCCGAAAAATACCGGGCTCTGATCGCCGGCCAGGTAGGCAGCCGGATCGAATGCGTGACTGGCGCCTTTGACCAGTTCGATTTCCTCGCGGAATTCAGCGGCGTCACGGCCCAGCACTTCATCGAGCTCCGGATTGTGCAGGCCTTTGATGACTCGGGCCTGTTGCGTGACGTAGTTTTTGCCCGAGTCATAAAGCAGCACTACATCATTGATCAGGTGATAAACACCCTTAAGCCGCTGGCCCATGCCTATTGGCCAGGTCACCGGCGCGCATTGTATGCCCAGCACGGCTTCCACTTCGTCCAGTAACTCCACCGGCTCGCGGCCTTCGCGATCCAGTTTGTTGATGAAGGTGAAGATGGGTGTCTGGCGCAGGCGGCAGACTTCCATCAGCTTGATGGTGCGCTCTTCCACGCCTTTGGCGCAGTCAATCACCATCAGTGCTGAATCCACGGCAGTGAGAGTGCGATAGGTGTCTTCCGAGAAATCGGCATGGCCGGGCGTGTCCAGCAGATTGACC
>JANOGQ010000481.1:0-8680 GCA_031406105.1 Lysobacterales bacterium
CGGCCAGCGGCGCCTTGTCGCCGGCGCCGCTGTTGTTCTCCGTCGCAGGGTTGCCGGCTTCGCCGGCGCCTTACCTGGTCGCACTCTCCCCGTCCGGCGCCGACCCGCTGGGCAATGCCGCCACCATTCCCGTGACCATCACCGGCGGCAATTTCACTCCCAACGGGCAGGCGTTCTGGAACGGACAGGCGCGGCCGATCGAGTATGTCGATGCCGGTACCGTACGCATCCTGCTCAGCGGGGCTGACGTCTTCGATGGACGTCCGGCGGCAATAACGGTACGCGAACCGGGCCCGGCAGGCTGGTCCAATGCGCTCATCTTCAACGACCCGTTCCGTCCGCCGAGCGTGCCCAATGACACCTGCGTTGGCATCGCGGATGGCATCTTCTGCGATGGATTCGAATTGCTGGAATAGTTCGTTGCCTTGAACAGAACGGTGAAAGGCCTGGTAACGACGGTGGGCATGATATTAAGCGGCTGTGCCATCGTGTCGCAGCCGCCGAGGCCGCTCTTCGCCGAAGCTCTCAAGGAGAGCAGCCCAGTGGCATATCTCTGGAGCACGGGGAAGGTCAGGCGGCCTGTTGTCTCGTGGTGTTTGTTTTACATCCAATCACCCGGCATGGGATGTGAATTTGATCGCCAGATAGGGATTTGCTCTCGCTAGCCGAACCGAGACCACTGGCGGGCATGCGATGTACCGCCCGGGCTTTAACCTGGAGTTTTTTCGACCGAGCCATTGACAAATGGCCCAAATTTACGTAGAAATTACGTCTCATGTGTTGAGTAAATATCTGAATTAGTGCTTTTTAGTGCGCCGATTGGCGCGCTGGCAAGAAAATCTATCATGCCGCTACAAGGATTGTAGTCGGTGTCGCAGGCGCGAGATGGGCTCGCAGCCAAGGACTCGGGACAGGGACATGTTCAAATATTCATCGCGTTTTCTCACCGCCGCTCTCTTCGTTATTGCCTTTGCACTGACACTGGTGACTACCGGGGTTCTTGCCCAATCCGACCAGGGTCTGGCGTCGCGCCAGTTCGGCCTTGGCCAGCCGGCTACTGTCAATGATCTGCCGCCGGGCCAGCTGAAGCGTCGCCTCGAATCGCTGCCACCGCAAGCCCGGTCGCGCGCGTTGCGCTGGCTGCAGGACTTCGAGTTCACCGGAGGCGACCTCGAGCTTCTGCGAGTAGATGATGAGGGCGGTGTGCTGTTCGCCGACACGCTGCTGCCGAATCCCGCGCCTGCCGGCGCTTCGTCTCCCTCGACTACCGAACAGGCCACGCCCACCAGCGCTCTAAACCTGGAAAACGTCTTCAAGCTCCACAGTAAACCCGGCGCGCCCAACCGCGTATTTATCGATTTCGACGGACACCTCATCACCGGCACGGCCTGGAATTCCACAACCGCCCCAAGCTTTCAGGCCCTCCCTTACGACCTCGACGGCAGCCCGTTCAGCTTCAATGAGACTGAACGCAAGCGCATTGCGGACATCTGGCATCGGGTGGCGGAGGATCTGGCATCGTTTAACATCGACGTAAGCACCGAGGCGCCAGCCACGTTTGATCGTTACACCGGTCGCATTCTGGTGACCCTTGGTAGGGATGCGGCAGGCATCGACATGCCACATTCCGCAGGTGGGGGCGTTGCATACGTGAATGTATTCGGCGCAAGTAATTACCACACTTATTATTCGCCGGCTCTGGTCTACTACAACAACCTGAGCGGCGGCATCGAGACCTATGTTGCTGAAGCCTCTTCCCACGAGTTTGGCCACAACCTCGGCCTGTCACATGATGGCACCGCCAGCGGCACTACCTACTACGCAGGTCTTGGTAGTGGGCTGGTATCGTGGGCCCCGATCATGGGCAACAGTTACTACAACAACGTCACTCAATGGAGTCGGGGCGAGTACCTTGACGCCAACAATACTCAGGACGACCTCGCGATCATCGCTGCCAAGCTGGGCTTAGGTGCGGACGATCACGGTGACTCCATCGGTTCGGGCAGTGCGCTGCTGATCGGCGGTGACGGCAGCGTCGTTTCGTCCAACCCCGAACTCGATCCGCACAATATCCTGCCGGAAAACAAAGGCGTAATCGGCTCAGTAAGCGACGTGGACGTGTTCACTTTCATTGCTGGCGCAGGGCCATTGAGCCTGGCCGTGACGCCCGCCTGGGATGCTTTCTACCGCGCTACCTCACGGCGCGGCGCCAACCTGGACATACGGCTTGAACTGCGCAACGCGACCGGAACCCTGGTCACTACCAACGACCTGAGCAGCGACACACAGGCGACCGTCGCCGCCACGATCTTGGCAGGCACCTATCACCTGCTGATCCGCTCTGTTGGCAACACCACCGTGCCTTATTCAAGCTATAACAGTCTGGGCCAGTACTTCATCAATGGCAGCATGCCGAGCGGCACGGCCGACACCACAGCACCGACGCCAAATTCGATGTCCTGGGTTGCGCCCCCGAACGCCGTTAGCCAAAGCGGGATCAGCATGACGGCCACGACTGCCGTGGACGAGACCAGCTCGGTTCAGTACCGATTCAATTGCCTGTCCGGTGGGCCGGGTTGTGTCAGCTCCAATTGGCAAAGCAGCCCATCGTGGTCGGCTACCGGGCTGGCCAGTGGCACGCAATACACCTACACGGTTGTGGCCCGTGACGCCAGCCTCAACCAGACTGCCGCCTCAGCGCCAGCCAGCGCAACCACACAAACCCCACCGCCGCCAATTTCGCTGCCACCCTACGTGGATTCCGTTGCCACCAGCAGCACCGCAGTTTTCGGATCAGTCAGCGGCAGCTACACGAATACACGCACCGATGATGGATCGACCCATGCCATCACCGAGGCCGAATCGGGCGGTAAACCAGCCAGCCGCTTCAGTCGCCTTGAGCACAGCTGGGCGTTCAGCATAGCTTCCGGCGTGACCGCTACTGTCTCGGCCAATGCCTGGAGTGGAGGCTCAAGCGACAGCGACACGTTCCGTTTCGAATACTCGCTGAACGGCGGCTCGACATGGCAGGCCATGTTCACTGTGTCGGCTACCAGCGCCGCAAACGTGCAGTCCTTCCAGCTGCCCGGCAACCCCAGCGGCACGGTGCTGCTGCGCGTGGTTGACACCAACCGAACACCGGGAGCGCGTCAACTGAACACAGTGTTCGTCGACCATTTGCGCATCCAGGTGGCCAACTAACCCGGCGCGGCAACTCTGTTGCCGCCCGGTCTGGTGTTGCTGCGAGGTGTTCCTCGGCGGTACGCTGGATGCCATCACCATGGCAGTGATTGACTATAACTTCCACATTAACGGGGCGCCCGGTATGGCAGCCCTGATTGCGGGTGCAACCAGCGCCGCTTTGCCTTGTCAGGGTGAGGCTGGTAGTGCCTCGCTGGTGAACACCATGTGTTGGCCAATGCCGATTTCTACGCTTTGCGGATACCAGTCGCAAACAGCCGCGATGGTCGTCGATCCCGGTTTCCTGAACTGCATGGAAATATGGCTCATGGCAAGTTCTTGCGGAGTGGAAAACGGATTGCCGTTCAATGTACCGGACAGCGTGCCGCTCACTCGAAGATCAACAGCGTCCGACTTACCGCCAGTAGCAGCACTGATGGCCGCACCACTGAAGCTCAGTTGCACCACAATCTGGCAGGCGCCATCGGTGCAGGCATCGGTCCAGCCGTAATTGTAAACACCAGGCGTCATCGGGGGCGCACTATTGACATCGCTGATAAACGGGTTTTGGCTGAAAAAATTCAAGGATTTGCAGAGGGTGGCGTGGCGGTTGCTGGCTCGCAGGGTCATGCCGAAGGTACTTATCTGCACCGGTTCGTTCAAACTGCAACTGAATTGCCCGGCATCGGCTGTGAGATCACCCGGATCACACTCCCTGGCAACTGACTCGTCCAATATGTGAGGCCCAATGAATGAGGCCATGGTCGGGCCACCGCTAACCGGTCCGCCGCCGCCACCACCACCGCAGGTGTTTGGGCCGTGAGCTTTGCCCTGGTGGCAGGCGAAGACTGGGGGCGCCATGAAAACACCGAGACACAGGACCATCAGTACAGGAACAGCAAGAAAACGGGCGGGATTCGAGTAGGGCCGGCAGGTAGAAAACTGCACATTTGGAGATTTCATCACATAGCTTCCCAAGTTGCGGCCAGCAACGCAGATGCTATGAGATCCCCTTTATTACCGTCCCTGGTTCTTTGGGAAGTTACGCAATCCGCGTTGACCAGCCAAAAAACTCACAGGATTGATTCGACGCTCCCTTGCGTCGGTAAATCAACTTGTGTCACCTTTTAGCATAGCAGGCGCCCGGAAGTTTGCAAGTTGGCGTGCGGCTGATTTGCTCCGTTCATCCGGATTCCACTGTCGCCTGGCGAAAAGAGCAGCGAGAATTTTGGATTATCAGTGACCGTTTCCCCATAAACCAGTCCATTTTTGGTGAGGAATTAATGGGGCCGGATTAGTGGGGCCGATTTCCTCAATACATGGCGGGCCAGGTAGAAGAGCACGGTCACTGCCAGCAGCACTCCAACCCCAATCGCCTCCCTGGCAGTCATCTGCGACAGCAGCCACAGGATGACCACTGTGCCGAGGACGGGCACGATGGCCCCGCCGGGAATGCGGAACTGTCCTTCGGAAGGATTCCCATGGCGACGGCGCAGGCCGATCACGGCCAGGCAGACCCCAAGATAAATCAGCAACAGAGAGCCAGATGCGACCACCGCGAGTTGCTTGAACGTGCCGGTCAGTGCGACGAGCCCGCCAGCAGCCGCGTAGAACAGGATCGCGATATGGGGTGTGTGGTAGCGGGGATGCACTTTGGCAAATACACCCGGAAGCAGCCCATCGCGCGCGGCAGCGAAGATCACCCGCGGCGTGTTCAGTACGTCGCCGCTCAGGCAGCCAAAGATTGAAATGATCATGCCGATTAACAGCAACTGCGCTCCCCAGCCGCCAAATACAACGGTTGCGGCTGCGGCCAGCGGGGCCTGGGTATTATTGGCCAGTTCCGGGCCCAGGGTTCCCTGCGCCACCACCTGCAGGGAAACATACAGAATGAAAATACCGCCGACACCCAGCAGCAATCCGCGCGGGATGGTTTTAACCGGGTTGTGGATTTCGCCGCTGGAGTTCAGGGCCGTCTCTGCGCCGCCAAAGGCAAAGAACAGCACCAGCGCCGCAGCGCCGAAGTTCTGCAGGCTGGGCCATTCGACAATGGCCAGGTAATCAAAATTGATGAAGAACAGACCCACCACTGCCAACAGCACCAGCGGAATGAGCTTGGCGATGGTGTTCACGATAACCAACCGCACGCCCTGCTTGAGCCCGACGATATTGATCAGTGCCAGGAACGCGAACAGGGAGAGGATGAACAGGCTGCGCGGCAGGCCCTGGCTCAGGGCCGGTAACTTGAGTGCTATGACATCGGTCATGGCCACCGCCAGCGCTGCATCCGAGAACACCGCGTATCCCAGCCACAACAAAGTCGATGTGACAAATCCCGCGAATGGGCCGAAGGCCTCTTCGACATAGGCATAACTGCCGCCGCTACGCGTTACCCGGCTACCGGCTTCTGCGTAACACAGAAACACCATCCCGACGATTACCACACACACCAGGTAGGCAATCAGGGCAGCGGGCCCGATCTGTGCCGCCACTACCCCCGGCAGCACAAAAATGCCGGCGCCGAGGACCATGTTCATGATGTTGGCGCCCAGCGCCCAGGTGCCTATGCCGCGCACCAGGCCTTCGTCGGTATTGTGGCTGGAATCAGTCATTCCTGTTTACCCTCGAAACGATTTAATTAACTGGACCGAATTAATGGGGCCGGATACATTTTCCAACGAATTGAATTAATTGAATTAATGGGGCCGAATACATTTTCCGATTCCGAATAGACAATGAAAACTGTATCCGGCCCCTTTTTCACATTTTCATGCTTAATTGCTCTCGCCTTTCCAGCCCGGCCCGCGCACGAACCGCCCGGGCTTGGCGCCCGTGTGCTCGCCGTCCTTCAACACCTGCTTGCCGTTGACGAATACGTGCAGCATACCGGTCGCGTACTGGTGAGGTTTGACGAAAGTGGCGTTGTCCTGGATTTTGGCCGGATCAAACACCACCACGTCCGCGTAGTAGCCGCTCTTCAACTCTCCCCGATCATCAATTTTCATGGTCATGGCCGGTAGCGTTGCCAGCTTGCGAATGGCTGCCTCCAGGGTCAAAACCTTTTCCTCGCGGACATATTTCGCCAGCACCCTGGCGAAACTGCCATAGGCGCGCGGGTGCGGATTGCTTAACAGGAAAACGCCCTCCGGTGCGACTGATTCGGCATCGGTGTTGAAGCTGACCCATGGCAAGGCAAGCGCCTTCCTGACCACGTCCTCGGACTGGCTGAAATACACCGTGCCTACGCGGCTGCCATCCTCGATGATCAGATCCATGGCGGTCATGCGCGGATCGGTGCCGCGCATTTTTGCAACCTCGGCGAGCGTTTTTCCGGTCAGCGGTTTCAACGCCTCTGACTTGAAACCGACCAGCAGGATGTTGTCCGGCGTTCCCGAACCAAGGTACATGTTCTCCCATTCGTCCGAGGGTTCGAGCATTTCACGCGCCAATCTTTCGCGGATAGCGGGATCTTGCATGCGTTCCACGGAGGCTTCGAAACCGCCTTCCTGGACCCACGGCGGAATCGAGGCATTGAGCCCGGTGGAACCGGCCGGATAGGTATAGACATCCGCCGTGATTTGCAGGCCCTCTGCGCGGGCCTGCTCGACCTTTGCCACGGCCTGGTCAAACAAATGCCAGTTGGGTTGACCGGAGGCTTTGAGATGATAAATTTCGGCGCGGATATTGGCTTCCCGGGCAATGGTGAGCAATTCCTCTATGGCCCCCAGCAGGCCGGCGCCTTCATCGCGCATGTGCGAGATGTACATGCCGTCGTATTCGGCGGCAACTTTGGAAAGCTCAATCAGTTCGTCGGTTTTGGCAAAACTGCCGGGCGGGTAGATCAATGAAGATGCGACGCCCAAAGCTCCTTCCTGCATGGCCTGGCGAACCAGTGCACGCATCTGTTCGAGTTCCTCCGCGGTCGGGGCGCGGTCCTCCTGGCCGATAACATAGTCGCGCGGGGTGGCGGCGCCGATAAACGAGGCAACGTTCGGCGAAATGCCGCGCCGTTCGAGATACTCCAGGTACTCAGCCAGCGTGGTCCATTCGACCTCGTAGCGGATGTCCGATTGTGCATCGATCATGTCCTGCTTCATCCGGTCGTTCAGGGGACCCATCGAATTCCCTTCACCCATGATTTCCAGCGTCACGCCCTGGCGAATATCGCTCTGCGATTTACCGTCTTCGATCAGCGATTCGTTGGCCCACGACATCATGTTGACAAAGCCTGGCGCAACCGCCAGGCCCGTGACATTGATCTCGAGCGGTGCGCTGGACTCGCCGATGTCACCCATCGCCGCGATCCGGTCGCCACGGATGGCCACGTCGCCGGTATAGGGTTTCTCACCGCTGCCGTCGTAAATCGTGCCGCCACGCAGGATGACATCGTAGCTTGCCGGCGCCGCATAGGCCGTCAGCCAGCAGCAGGTAGCGAGCAAAAAACTCAAGAGACCGAGGCGATTTAGCTTGTTCATGGTTTCTCCTTTAATCGCAGGCAAAATCGTTGTCGCCAACGGGGTGGCAGAGGTCGGGCAGGCCGTGTTGAAGATAGAAGTCACTCAGGCCGGTTTCGTCGAGGATCTCGCGGAAGCGGGGTGACTGCCTCATGGTGGTATTGCGTTCCCCGGGATACCAGGCGTTCGGCACATTGCTGATGTCGAGCTTCACAAACTGCTGAAACAAATCCATGGCCTCGTCTATTCGACCCATTTGGATAAGGCAGTGAATGTGGGCTGGTGGGTTGTCAGCCAATCCTTCCAACTGGCGGTTTTGCTCTGCTGCGGTTTGCTCGCGGCCCTTATCGGAGGCGAAAGCGATACAGTCCATGTAACGCTGGCCAATGCCATCGGCATAAGCGTCGATGTAGTGCTGTAGTTCCTCCTGGCTGACCCGGGACAGGAATTCGGCGAGGTTGGGATCGAAACGCTGCGACACCAGCATGTCGCGGGTGGCCGGGAAGTGCTGGTAGGCACGATCGAAGTCCTTGTTGACCACAGATATCCATACGGCGCTAGCATTGATGATGGGTGATGCAGGGTCGAGTTCCAAAGCCTCGCGATTCAGTTGCAGGCCAGTTCGCAAGAAACCCAGGTTAGCCATGATCTCGGCATACCACTGACGGGTCTGGGCATTTTTCGGCTCGTTTTTCAGGGCGACTTCGTATTGCCGGATAATTTCCGGATAGTCGCCCTGGAGCAGCGCAGCGTCGGCGAGGACAGCGTGTGCTTCGGACAAGGTCGGATCGAGTTCCAGGGCGCGGCGGGCCGAAATGGTCGCAAGGGCAACGGTTTCGGTTATGGGCTGGCTGCTCCAGGCGGTCATGACATCCCAGGTTGAAGCCAGGGCTTCGTGAGCCCGGGCAAAATTTGGATCCAGCGCTATGGCCCGCTCAAACAACTGCACAGCCTCGCGCAGGTTTTCCTCGCCACGTTTGCGCCACAGGTAACGGCCACGCAGATAGAGTTCGTAGGCTTCAGCATTGTCGGTCAGTTGCTGGGCA
>JANOGQ010000520.1:0-3468 GCA_031406105.1 Lysobacterales bacterium
GCGCCATGGAAAACATCGCCGCTGTTACCTTCAATGAGATGGCTTTCGTGCAGCGCCAGCCCAGCAGCCGCCATGAGCGCGAGCGCCGCGCCAGCACCATCCTGCACGAGATGGCGCATATGTGGTTCGGCAACCTGGTCACACACCACTGGTGGAACGGCATGTGGCTGAATGAAAGCTTTGCCACCCAGATGGCTGCCATGGCGGAGCTCGCCACCACGGAGTTTGACGATACCTGGCACGGTTTCTTCACCGATGGCAAGCAAGCTGCTTACTTGGAAGACAGCCGCATAACCACCCACCCGGTTGAGATACCGGTTAACAGCACCATCGATTTTTTCCTGGTGTTTGATGACATTACGTACGAGAAAGGCGCTTCGGTGCTGAAGCAACTGGCACACTATGTGGGCGAGGAAAACTACCGCCTGGGCGTGTCTGATTATCTCAAGGCCAATGCTTACAGCAACACTGAACTGACAGACTTCATTGCCTTCCAGTCACAAGCATCGGGCAAGGACATCGAAGCCTGGGCTGATGAATGGCTATACCAGGCCGGCTTCAACACGCTGGAGGCACAGGCGGAATGCGTTGACGGTGAATTGCGCGAGCTGAAGATCATCCAGACGGCTCCGCCAGAGCACCCGACCCTGCGTCACCACCAGGTGGATGTTGCACTGTATGCTGCAGGTGATGATGGCAGCCTGCTGTCACCCACCGTGTTGCCTATGAGTATCGCGGGCGCCGAAACCCGGGTTGCCCTTCCACAGGGGCTGGCCTGCCCGGTGCTCATTAACCCCAATCACGAAGACTGGACCCTGGCGCAGATCAAGCTCGATGCGCAAAGCCTGCAAACCCTGCAGGGCCAACTTGCGAAAATTCCGGAACCACTGGCACGTTCCATGTTCCTCCAGGCGCTGCATGACCGCGTCATGACCGGAGCCGCACCGCTGGCCAGCTATCTCGACCTGGCCATGAATCTGGTGCAAACCGAACCGGTAATCCGCATCCAGCAGCAGCTTTCAGCGTCAGTGATCGAGACTCTCCGCATGATGTTGCGCCTGCAGCCAGAAACTGACGCTGCGCTTGCTTCACGCCTGCCTCTGTTGGAAGAGATATTCCTGCAGCAGGCAGCAGGCGACAGCAGCAGTGACCTCAAGCGCAGTGGCCTGAATACCTTCCTGGCCATAGCGGGCAGTGAAACCGGGCTGGCCACCCTGCAGGATCTGCTCGATGGCAGCCGGCAGATTCCGGGCATCGCGATCACGCCTGACCTGCGCTGGCAAATATTGATCCGGCTCGCTGAGCATGGACAGTTCAATACGGAGGCTTTACTGGCCGCAGAAAGTGCAGCAGACAATTCAGATTACGCAAAGAAAATGCTGTTGACCGCGCAAGCTGCCCGACCTGCTGCAGCCAATAAAACCCTGTGGCTGGCAGAACTGAAAAGCCCCGAAAGCCTGACCGGAATGTCGCGCCAGCGCGCAGTTCTGGCTGGTATGTTTCCTGCCAACCAGACGGCGCTGCAGCAGCAGGTACTGGATCTCATCCTGCAGTCATTGCCGGTGTTGAGCCACAAAGTTGATCCCTACTTCATGACCAGTTACGTGGAGGGCCTGCTGCCACCGATGTGCAACCCTGAAAGCGTGGAAAAAATGCGCGCGGCGGTGGTACAAACAGCGGACCAGCTCGACAACACTGCACTGCGTTTTTTGCGCGAAGCGCACCAGGCGGATGAGCAATGCCTCGCATTGCGTTCCGTTCAGTAGCGTAATGCCAGAGTAGCGAAAGGCTGCGCCCGGGTACCACCAGAACGAGGCTGCTTTGATCCCGAACGTTGTTGCCAATGCGCAAGCCGTTTGGCTGCCGCTGGCTGACCGAGAAGAGAATTCACACCACATAATCCGCTCCGATAGATTCGCGGTTCTGGCAAATTGGCTTTAATGCTACCTCCCAACCCGGCAAATCGAGGGGTCTGGATTAAATCCAGGCGATATCGGTTTTATATCATTGACTGGGCGCTTCGCTTGAAGCCTTACCATACGATTTTACCAGTCGTTTCCAGGCTGCATTGGTATCTGCACGCTTGCCGGGTTAACCAACCGCAACATACTCAGCAAGTACCGCCTTTACGGATTTAATATCTTTGGCTGCTAAATGCCCAATAGTTTTCAAAATCAGGTCTTGATCCAGTGTGAATAATTTCAAACGGACGCGGCAAGCCACTTTCAACCCGGCTTTTTGCCAACTGGATAATAAAACATCACTGGGCCAAAGTTTATCAGTGGCCGTGGTTATCATGGCCAATACAAGTTGATTGTGCTGCTGATTAAATCGCTCGTTGGAAATCACCAATGCCGGACGGCGCTTGCTGGCGTCACGATCCGTGAAAGGGAAAGAAACGGCGACCACATCATATGCTTTAAAGATCACGCCAGGCTTCCTCGTCCTGGGCTGAGTTCCATTCAGACAGGGTCCCTTGCAATGCTGACAGTTCGAAATCAATAGATGGATCTATACGCTTGATGATGATCCTGTTATTGCTATCCACATCGAACGCCAACAGATCGCCCTCCTGAATGTTAGCGGCTTCTCTGATCCGTTTTGGAATTGTTGCCTGACCTTTGGCTGTGACGCGTGCAAGTTCCATGAATTACCTCTTTAATTACAACTCGTAGTAATTTACTACTTTCACTACTATGCCGCAAGTTTGAAAGTTTCACCTTTGCCCAGGCGCGACAAAACGCACCAGGCTGCGATGTGGCAGGCGCTGCACTCGTCCAGGCGAGGGTCCTGCTAACGTCCACGTCGCTGATTAATGGTCACAACGACAGTTCGTGGGTGATTCGCGAAGAGGTGGGTGAAGGCGTTGACCTGTAGTCAACCATCGTTTGCTCCGCCGAACTGAGGTCGACTGCAATGATCCGGCTGATGGGTTTTTGCTATTTTGTTTACCGATGGCTTTGAAACGCCCTGAGGTGAGCTTATTTCCGTCAGGCATCAGTCCTGTTGCACATAAATCAGGCTATCCGTATCGAAGCCCCGTTCTTTTGCCATTGCAACGAACTTATCGATGACTTCTGCTTCTACTGAGGGGGTTCTTGCCAGCAGCCACAAATACTCTGTGTTTGGCCCGGCGATAAATGCGTACTGATAGTTTTCCTGGTCCAGTTCGAAGACAACATAAGAGCCATAAAAAGGCCCAAAGAAGGAGACTTTCAGATAGCCTTCCGAATCACTGTCTACAAAATAGGCTTTGCCCTCGGCATCTTGCCATTCCTTGTCTGACTCAGAAAAGCCGCGGTTGAGCACCGAAACACCCCCATCGTCCCTCAAACCATATTCGGCGGTCACCTGGCTCAAGCCCCTTTCAAACGAATGATCCAGACGGGCAATCTCGTACCACTTGCCCAAATATCGATCCAGTTCAAAGCCAGTCACGGGCTTTACTGTCTCCGGCATGCCCAGGCA
>JANOGQ010000594.1:0-1859 GCA_031406105.1 Lysobacterales bacterium
GGAATTGAGCCACTGGCCATTGATGAAATTTCGCGTGCAATCGTACATAAAGTGGTTCCTTCGGATGAAGTGTGATCAATCTTCAGATGGGGGCGATGGAGCTACAGTTCCAGAGCCTTCCGCCCAGAGTCTATGGCTGAAGGGTAGCAAGGCCAGGATCAGCGCTTCGGTATAAACCGATTGGCGCGTCATCAGGCCATTGGTCAGCAAACCAAAAGCGCCACCTGCCTGTTTGCTGTGCAAGGTAGCAAAAACCCGGTCATTGGCATCGCCCAGTTCCAGCCCCTGTAACAGCAGTTGCCTGACCGCCGGGGGCAGGGGCAGGGTCGTGGTACGGGCCTGGCCGCGTTTGCCTGAGCCATCGCCAACCACCATCCAGGCGGATGCAAAAGGCTCTTGATCGATCCACTCCAGGCCTCCTTCCAGCCCCACCCAGAAGTCGGCTTCAGGTTGCGCAATCCGGGCATTATTCATCCGATTGGTGGCACCCAGCCGGGATTCAACATCGGAAGCAGGTTGTTCGCTAACGCCCGATGCAACATTCACGGATATGAATTCCATGTCAGCAGCAGGAAACATGGCGATAAAAGCCGCTTGGCTGGCGGCAATTTTTACCGGGTTGCTGGAGCTGATCACGATGCGCATGTTGGCAGACTCTAGTGGCCCGCAAGCGCCAAATCAATAGTAACAGCCTGTCGTTAAGGCGTTGGACAGGTGCTGCATGCTGTTGAAAATCATGCCATGATGAACCAGTCCGACAGGCTGCCAGCAACGCTCTGCCTCAATCTTGCTGACGTGCTGTAGAGGACAAATCTGAATAGAATTGCAGCGATGGCTGATGGTCTAGAAGTTTGGATCGAAAGTATTGGATCAAAATAATTGGCACATAACCCTCTGACCCGACTGGAGAATTTATGCTGGGATTGATGCAGGACTGGCCCTTGCTGGTCAGCAAAATGCTGGACCATGGTGCACTCAACCATGGTGAACGTGAAATGGTCACCCGCTCCGTGGAGGGCCCGATCCGCCGCTATACGCTAAGCGAGTTGCGCCTGCGCTCCTTGCGCGTTGCACAGGCGCTGGAACGGGACGGGGTGAAGCTGGGCGATCGAATCGCCACCATGGCGTGGAATACCGACCGGCACGTGGAGACATGGTTCGGCATCATGGGCATAGGCGCCATTTGCCACACTCTCAATCCGCGTTTGTTTGCTGAGCAACTGATCTACATCGTCAATCATGCTGAAGACCGCATGGTATTCGTGGACCTCACCTTTGTGCCGATACTGCAGGCAGTTGCCAGCAAGCTGCCCACAGTTGAGAAGTACATCATCATGACTGATGCGGCACATATGCCCGCCACTACCTTGCGCAATGCCGTGGCCTTCGAAGATTGGCTGCGTGCGGCAGATGGTGATTTCGCATGGCATTCCTTTGACGAGAACACCGCTGCTGCGCTGTGTTACACCTCCGGCACCACCGGCAATCCCAAAGGGGTGTTGTACTCACATCGCTCCAATGTGCTGCATGCGCTGATGGTCAACCAGCCGGATGTGCTGGGCCTGAGTTCGGAAGATTCCATATTGCCGGTGGTTCCCATGTTCCACGCCAATGCCTGGGCAATTACCTATGCTTCTCCTGCCGCAGGTGTGAAAATGGTGCTGCCTGGTGCAGGTATGGATGGTGCCAGTATTTATCAGTTGCTGGACAGCGAACAGGTCACGGCTTCAGCCGCCGTACCTACAGTCTGGATGGGTTTGATGCAGTACCTCAGGGAGCACCGCGCTGTTCGCACCCGCCAAGTATGCGATCCTGCCCGAGGTCCTGCCGCACGACCGGCTCAGCGTCGCGAACGGCCG
>JANOGQ010000605.1:0-6538 GCA_031406105.1 Lysobacterales bacterium
CATGGCAGGCCTTGCAGTTCTTGAATACATTTTGAGCCACTGGCTTGAACGCTTCCAGATCCTGCGGATTAGTGGCAATAGCGGCATCCAAAGCGGTGGCAAAGTCTGCCATTTTCTGATCAAAGTCAGCACGCTGGGTCCAGACTGCCTGGGTCGCTCTGTCCGGGCCAGCGACATAACTGCCTTCAGGAAACAGCTCGCCAATACCGTCTATCTGTTGCTGCATGGTCGTGAAGCTGGCCAGGGCAACTGCCGCATCAAATTCCAGCTCGCCCTTGAGCATTCCGCCCAGTGGACCCGCCGCATTTCCCACTTCTTCCATACGTTCATGCCGCTCTTCGGCCGGATCGCCCGCAGCAATGGCCAAAGGCGCCAGGCAAGCAGCAGTCAAAATCAAAACGCTTTTATTCAAACCAGACATACATCATTCTCCATCGACAGGTAAAAGCTTAGTGGACTCAGCAAGGGATTCAGCAACGACGGCAGCCAGTATCTCCATCGGCATGGCACCGTTTTTCAGCAACGTGTCGTGAAACTCACGGATGTCAAAGTCGTCACCCAGCGCAGCACGCGCACGTTCACGTTGCTCCAGGATAGCCTGCATGCCTACCTTGTAAGACAAGGCCTGGCCAGGCACGACAAAGTAACGTTCAATCTGGCGCTCGATATCATCGGCTGCCATAGGTGTGTTCTCCGTCATGTAGGCAATGCTCTCCTCGCGAGTCCACTGCATGGCATGCATACCGGTATCAACCACCAGGCGCACCGCACGTTTCATTTCTTCCGACAGGCGACCAAAATTTCGCATCGGCAGCCCTTCATACAGGCCAGCCTCAAAAGCCAGGCGTTCGGTATACAAGGCCCAGCCTTCCCAGTAGGCACTGTAGCCGTCGTATTTGCGGAACTCCGGCACACCCTCTAACTCCTGCTGGATGGCCAGCTGGAAATGATGGCCAGGCGCGCCTTCATGGTAAGCCAGCGAATTCATGATGTGCTTTTGCACGGCATTCATGTTTTGCAGATTCACGTAGTAGATACCGGGCCTTGAACCATCCGGTGCTGGTCGATCATAAAAAGCGGTGGAGGAGCCTTTTTCACGCCAGGGCTCAACACGGCGGACTTCCAGCGGAGCTTTGGGCAAGACATTAAAGTAATCATCGGCAATGGCATAAACGCCTTCAATCAATGCAGTGGCTTCCCGCAAATATTCGGCCCGGCCTGCATCGGTGTCGGGATAGTAGTTTTCCGGATTGGTGCGCACGTATTCAAAAAATTCTGCCAGGCCACCCTCGAAGCCCAATTCGGTTTTGATCTGCTCCATCTCGGTGCGGATACGGGCCACTTCGGCCAGGCCCAGCTCATGTATTTCAGAAGGAGACTGTGTCACGGTGGTCCAGTGACGTACGCGATTGGCGTAATAGTCTGCGCCATCAGGTAAAGACCACACGCCATCATTGCCGGTCGCCAATGACTGTAAACGTTCCAGTTCGGAACCCAGCGCCTGGTAGCCTGCACGGAAGGGGCCACTCAGGGCATTGGCCGCCTCATTGAGCAGCATGGCTTTGTCCTCATCGCCAATTTCCAGCGCATCCACCTTGCTGCGAAAATCAGCCAATACCACTCCGTCTGCTGCGGCTTCTTCAAACGGTGCGCCTAGCAGTATGCTGTGTACCGCCGGCAGCGCACGCGCATAAACCAGCTTGGGCGGGATGACGCCCAGCGCTTCGCGCTGACGCAGCAAAGCTATGTGTTGCTGCATCAATTTTTCGACACCCGCAAGGCGAGCAATGTAATCTTTTGCATCCTCAGGCTTATCGACTTTATGCAGGTTCTGCAAAAAAGTTGGCACTGCAGATGCCACATTGTTCATCTGCGAAACTGCATAATCATGGTGGCGCCAGGGAAAGTCGCGCAAAGCGCGCTCCTGGTTGTATTCGAATATGCGATAGCTCAGTTGCGCTGATGCCCCCATGGCCGCGTAATCAAACTCACTGCGAAGCCGCTGCAGGTCAGCCTCCGTTTGCTGCTTGATCACCATGGCGTGTTCGTCCGAATAATCGTCCCAGCTGCCGTAGTCTGCCGTTTTCCGGCCCAATTGAGCCTGGAATTCCGGGCTCTGGCCGACGTTCCGCTCGAAAGTTTCATCAAAAAAAGCCATAAGACGCTGGTCTTCGCTGTCATCAGCGACTTCGGCGGCCGGTGATGCCAAATCAGTGACCAGAGCTGTATCAGGCTCCGCCTCATCGGCTTGCCGGTCGCAGGATGACAGCAAGATGGCAGAGGCCATTAACAGGGCAATGCATGCAAGCAGCAAGGCGCCAAGTGATGCAAACGATTTCAGCGACAGGTCTGCTTTCATGGGTCTTCAGGCTCCGGATCAGTAAAAACGTGCGCAGCATACTGCTGGCAGAAGTACAACATAACAAAAGACATAGCCATACAAAACTTTGCCACGCATTTCAACGCAGCAGACAAGCGCTGCTGCACGCAGGCAGCCATACCCGCCCCTGCTGCAGCTCTGGCCAGGTTCTTGTGCTGGCAAACGCCATAGCCCATTGCTGGCCGGGCAGCACAAACTCAAACTCATGTTGGGAGCTGTTCAACAACAGCGCGGCGGACTGGCCCGCTGCTGCTATCACCATCATCAATGCCGAGGCATGGGCCCAATCTGAATCATCAAAGCCGGAACCATCGGGATGAAACCAGCCAATGCCAGGCGCATCGGAGCTGAAGTCCAGTGCACCATGCACATAAGCCGGCTGGCGGAACAATGGCCAATTGCGGCGCAGCGCCACCAGGGCCCGAACCTGATCGGTGAAGTTCACATCATGATTCCGCCTGGCCCAATCCAGCCAGCCAGTTTCATTATCCTGCGCATAGGCATTGTTGTTGCCAGCCTGAGTGTGACCCAATTCATCACCCGCCAGCAGCATGGGCGTCCCCTGCGCCAACAGCGTGATCAACAACAAGTTCAGGCGATGCTGCCGTCGCGCTGCCATAACTGCAGGATTATCACTTTGCCCTTCAACCCCGTGATTCGAGCTGAGATTGTGTGCATGTCCATCACGATTGTTCTCACCATTGGCGTGGTTGTGCCTTTGACGATAACTGACCAGATCATTCAGGTTGAATCCATCGTGACTGCACACATAGTTGATACTGGACCATGGCGCCCGGCCATTGGCTTCAAACAGATCAGCGGAGCCATGCAGCCGTCGCGCCAGTTCATCCAGGCGCAGCTCAGGCTGATGAATCTGGCCTTGCCAGTAGCTGCGCGCGGTATCACGAAAACGATCGTTCCACTCGGCCCATCCAAGCGGAAACTGGCCCAGCTGGTAGCCGCCGGGGCCAGTATCCCAGGGCTCGGCTATCAGCTTCAGGCCTTGCAAGGCCGGATCACGACTGATGCGCTGTAACAGCGGGTGATCGGGCTGGAATCCGCCCCCAAATCCATCCTGAAATCCGCTGGCGCTGCGCCCCAGTACCGGGGCCAGGTCAAATCGGAAACCATCCACGCCCACATCGCCACTCCAGTAACAGAGGGCACCCATCACCAGTTCCTGTGCCTGTGCATGGTCTGCGTTCAGGGTATTTCCGCAGCCGGTGTCATTGATGTAAACACCCGGATTCTCTGGTTCGGTGCGATACCAGCTCAGATTGTCGATGCCCCGAAAGCTGAGTGTTGGCCCCAGGGTGTCGCCCTCCGCAGTGTGGTTGAAAGCGATATCCAATATGACTTCCAGGCCGGCATCGTGGATGGCGTTCACCATCTCACGAAACTCGGTCAAAGCGTTTGCGCTGGCATAGCGGGCTTCAGGCGCAAAGAATGCCAAGGTGTTGTAACCCCAGAAATTGCGCAGGCCGCGTTTCACCAGGAAAGCCTCATCGAGAAAAGCCTGTACGGGCTGCAGCTCAACAGAGGTAATGCCCAGGGCCTTGATCCAGGCCAGCACCTGTGAATTCGCAAGGCCCACGAAGCGGCCGCGTAGCGCCTCATCAAGACCAGGGAAATGCATGGTGTAGCCACGCACATTGCATTCATAGAGCAGCGTTTCGGCCCAGGGCACTCGTGGCAATTGCCGGCCTGTTGAGAAATTCTGTCCAGGCAGTGTGGCAGTAACAAGGGACTTGGGAACGTAAGTGGCACTGTCCAGAGTATTCAACTGCCAGCTGTTGTCCGCCGCCATGGCCTGGGTCTGATAGTCAAACACCGCTTCGTGCCATTGAAACTGTCCGCACAGCTGCCGCGCATAAGGGTCCAGCAATAGTTTTGCCGGGTTGCAACGCAGGCCCTGCAACGGATTCCATGGCCCATGCACCCGGTAGCCGTAAATCTGCCCGGGCTGGCAAGCGGGCAGGTAGCCATGCCAGATGTGATCAATCGATGGGTACATGGCATGCCGGGAAGTTTCGCGATGCTGCGAATCGAACAGGCACAGGTCTACAGCCTCTGCCTGCTCTGAGAACAGCGAGTAGCCACAGCCTTCGGCGTCGCTGAACGAGCCTCGGATCTCGGGAGCACCGGGCTGCAGTTTCATCAGCTTCTGGTGATTTCTGTCAGGCCCCAGATATCGCGATTGTATTCCTGCATGGTGCGGTCAGTGGAGAAGCGCCCGCAGGATGCACAGTTCAGAATGCTCATGCGGGTCCAGCGATGGCTGTCCTGGAAGGCCTCACCAGCGGCTTGCTGGGCATCGATGTAGCTGCGGAAATCAGCGGCCGTCATCCATGGGTCGGAGGCCTGCTGGAAGGAATGCAGGATGCCGTCAAAAATGCCTGGATCGCGCCGGCTAAAATGTCCCGACTCGAGCAATTCCACCACACGCCGGAAATCCGTATCAGCAAGGATAATACTGCCCGGATCATAGTGGGGCCGAAGCTGGTCAATCTGTTCAACGGTGTGTCCGCACAGGAAGAAATTGTCGGCACCAACAGCTTCCAGTATCTCCACGTTGGCACCATCCAGCGTGCCTATGGTGACCGCGCCGTTCATCATGAATTTCATATTGCCGGTACCGGAGGCTTCTTTGCCGGCCGTGGAAATCTGTTCTGACAGATCTGCCGCAGGGCAAATCGCTTCCATGGCGGTGACATTGTAATCGGGGTAAAACACCATGCAGAGGCGGCCACGCATGGCCGGGTCTGCATTGATCACCGCCGCCACATGGTTGATCAGGCGGATAATGCTCTTGGCCATCATGTAACCAGGTGCCGCTTTACCACCGATGATAATGGCTCGTGGCACCAGATGATCGCCCTCACCGCGCCGGATGCGGTCATAAAGATGAACCGCATGCAATACGTTGAGCAACTGGCGCTTGTATTCGTGAATACGCTTGACCTGCACATCGAACAGCATGGCTGAATCCAGCACTATGCCGGTTTTTGCCTGGATGGTCCGCACCAGGCTCTGTTTATTGGCCTGGCGAATACGTTGCCAGGTGGCTTGAAAACCCGCATCATCCACCCGTGCGCGCAAGCCTTGCAGCCTGTTCAGATCAGTTTCCCAGCCAGCACCCAAAGCATCGGTGAGTACGCTGTTGAGCAGCGGATTGCAGGCCACCAGCCAGCGGCGCTGGGTCACCCCGTTGGTTTTGTTGTTGAAGCGCTCTGGCCACAAAGCGCTGAAGTCACTGAACAGGCCTTCACGCAAGAGTCGCGAATGCAGTTCCGCAACGCCGTTCACCGAAAAACTGCCAACGATGGCCAGATAAGCCATGCGCACCCGGCGGGGTTGGCCTTCGTCGATCAGTGACATGCGCCCCAGTCGTTCAGAATCGCCAGGCCACCTCAGGCTGACCTGGTCCAGAAACCGTGCGTTGATCTCATAAATCACCTCCAGCAGCCGCGGCAGCAGACGCTCGAATAATTCCACCGGCCAGGTTTCCAGTGCCTCGGGTAACAAGGTGTGATTGGTATAAGCCATGGTGGAAGTGGTGATCCCCCAGGCCTGCTCCCAACCCAGACCGTGATCGTCCATTAAGAGGCGCATCAGTTCCGGAACTGCAATGGCCGGGTGGGTATCGTTCAGCTGGAAGCGGAAATGATCGGCAAAACCACGCATATCAGGGCCCAGTCTCTGCACAAAATCGTGCAGCACATCCTGCAAGCTGGCGGAAACCAGAAAATACTGTTGCCGCAGGCGTAATTCATGCCCGCTCTCGGTGGCGGTATTGGGATACAGCACCATGGAAATATTCTCTGCCTCGTTCTTGGCAGCCACGGCTTCTGAATAACTGCCGGCATTGAACTCCTCAAGATCGAATGCATCAGTAGCTGCAGCGGACCACAATCGCAGTGTGTTGACGATGCCATTGCGATAACCCGGTATCGGCACATCGAAAGGGATGGCCAGTACATCACGGGTATTTACCCAGGCATGGCGTTTATTACCATGCCAGTCAAGCTGGGTTGTGGTATGGCCACCAAAGCGGATGGTACGCGCCAGCTCGATTCGTTCGATCTCCCAAGGGAAGCCATTTCTCAGCCAGGGATCGGGATCCTCAACCTGGCGGCCATTCTCAATGCGCTGGCGGAA
>JANOGQ010000012.1:0-3739 GCA_031406105.1 Lysobacterales bacterium
GCCCCCAACAGCAATTATCGAGCGCTGATTACACCAGCCAGGCGGGGCAAGCATAAGGAGCGCCACCCAGCTGCTGCGGCCAACCAAACTCCAGCTGAGAAACGGACTTAAATGGCCGGTTTTTGCTCCTGCAAAACCGGCCATTGCCAGTATCGAAGACCCGGCAGTGATCAGGACCCTGCTGGCTTACCTGGATAAAAAACGGCTAACTGCAGCTGACAACGGCTTGCCCGACTGCCGTTCTTCGCCCGGCGCAGCAGCGGATTTATGGATTTGAGCAAATGAGTCCAAACCAGGTTTTGACTGACCGCTGCAATCCTCTGCTGGCGGCAGGGATTGCTACGCCCAGAGGTCGGAATGGTCGCGACATCGATGGGTGAAGAGATAGATTCCAGCCTCCAACTGGCAAAAGGCGTGACCATTCGCGCAAAGCCAGGCCTTATATTGATGAAACATGCTTTCCGATACATTCGGAGTTCTGGCAATATGGCTTTAATGCTACCTATACTCAGAATTACACCAAAACCGACTCTTCCCCACTGCATATTCCGCAAAACTTGGAGCCAAGAACTTGGGGGCAGAGTAAAAACTGCCACTGAAATCACTCTGACCCCTTTTCCCTGGTGTTCGCTATTCGTCGCCGTCTTCAAAGCCATCAGAAAACACTTCGGGTGGCGGTGGGGGATTCATGGTCATGGCCGTGACCGAACACACGTTTACAACACCTGGGGGAATCTCCTCACAAACCCGAACATAGCAAATCGCCGTCCCCGAAAAATTGAGCGAAGCAGTGAGCGTGATCGCCGATTCATCTGCTGTGGTGGAAGAACATGTGCTCCCTCCGGCAAGGACCACCGGGCCTGCCTGGAATGAGCCATTCACTGCTGCGCCGACGCGGGTCGAGGCGATACCATCGGCGTCCCCATCGGAGGGATCATCGCCTTTAAAGACCCCGGTGTCGGTGAAAAATTGGTTGAACGGAATCACGCGAACCTCGCCAGGCACAAAAATCGACGCGACTGCATCAAGATTGGGCGGATCATTGTAGAACACCGTCTTCGCGGCGAGAGCGCATTCGCTGGGGTTACCGTTGTCGCACACCAGAAACGTCACGACGTACGGCGAGGGTTCATCGGTGGGAAGGAAGGGGCTGTCCGGCTTCAGGGTGATGCTGCTGCCGTTGACGTTTGCAAACGCGGCGTCAGGGCCTCCTGAAACCGATTGGATGCTGATCGACAGGATGCCGTTACCCTCCGGGTCGGAATAACCGCTGAGGACGTTGTAGATAGAATTCGCATCCCCGACAGCCTGGTACAAGACAGGGCTCACGACCACAGGCGGGTTGTTGCAGGTGATGCCTTCGCAGACATCGAGGACACCATTGCTGTTGCAGTCACCGACACTTAACTGGCAACTGTCGAGCACGCCATCGTCGTCGCAGTCACTCTCGTCAACGCAGGCATCGCGGACCATTGACTGGATGGCGCCGACCAGATCCGCGCCTGCCAGTGCTCGAGTCACGTAACCGGAAGTTGCCGCGGCAAGATCAACGGCGAGTTGTTCAGTGCCGAGGTTTGCGGCGCTGTTGTATCCGGATCCCAGGATGGTCGAGACGCGAACATCGTTTTCGACCGCGTTGACGATGGCATTGTCAATGCTTTTCACATCATCTGCATCCATCGGGGAGCCGCAGAAAGGACCCTCCCGGGCGACATTGATCACCAGGCGCGAACTGGCTTCGGGCCAGAGAAAGAGGTTAGCCTCGTTTTCTTCCGGTGCGGCAGATAGCACCGAGGTGGCACGGCCCCAGTCTTCCAGGGCGCCTGACGCAGTGCAACTTTCATAGAGCGTGTCTTGTGGTCCCGGCAGTGCGTTGGGCACCGAGGTGCCGAAAGCGTTTCCGACGGTATCGGTCAGGCACGGAAAAGATTCTACCGAACCGATGCCGTAGGCAGAGGCAGAAACAGTGATGCCTTCAGCCTGCAACGAATTCACGATGCCTGCGAGATTGCTGCAGATCGTGTTTGCGTCGTCCATCGAAGGCGAAGTGTCCACGCTGAACACCATGTGAATCGGTTGGCTACAGGTGGCGCACTCGTCCGGAATACCATTTGCGTCGCAGTCAACGGAGAAGCTCGATAAAACATCGCACATATCAGGGACGAAGTTGGCGTTGCAGTCTGTGGCTGTGCCATCCAACAGTTCGCAGAAGTCCGCCATCCCGCTTGCATCGCAGTCCTGTGCGCCTAGAAAAGAACAGCGACCGTAGACATGAAACCCGTCGGTTTCGGCGACAGCCAGCATCTCGCCACCCGGTGAAATCGCCAGCACTTGCGAGCCGTTGGCATCGAAGTCGAAGCCCGTTCCGATCACTGTCGCGTTCCACGAATTCGGCCCAGCCAGCGTCAACCGAACGATGGTGTCATTGGAACCCTCAGCGTTCAATGCGACCAGCAGGTCATTGGCGGTGGTCGGATCCCATTCGACGGCCACGGGGCTGCCGGTAAAAGAACCCGCTACGACCTGGGAGGTACCGGACCCGTTCACCTCCAGGTCAAACAATCGGTTATTCCCTGATCCTGAACGATCGACAAAGTATATGGCGTTGTTACTGGCGGCCACGTCGACAAACGTGCCCACGCCGGGATCATTGAGGATGATGTCCACCTTCGCGCCATCCTGGGAAACGCGGTACAAGGTATCAGGAGATTCCCCGCCGCTGACCAGCAGATGACCCGCGGAAACTCCTGCTCCGTTATAAGTCGTTGTGGTCCATCCGGGCGGCACAATGGTGATACCTCCCGGGTCAATACCGGAGCTGGGAAAGTCGCTGACCAGTATTGCCGGTACCTTCCCGGGCAGTACTTGATACAGATTATCGTCCCGATCCTCCGGGTCGTCCTGGTTGGTATAGAAGACGTAGCCATTGCTCACGGCGACGCCGGCGATTTGCCCCAGTACATCCAGAGTTGTCTTTCCGCCCCCGGGATCCCGCTGGCGAAGGCTCGCGGTCTCGGCAAAACTCCCCCAGCTCACGGAACCATCCGCCCCGATGCTGATGGCAGTGACAGAAGCCTGTTCGGGCGCGACGGTCTCGGAAAACAGGTGAACCCAACCCAACTCAGTCACAGTCTGGGCCTGCGTCGCGGAACAAAGTGACATCAGGTAAACGCAGGTCAGCAAGCGAAGGCGCATGGTGTTCAGGATTTGTGTGACCCGCTTCAGAGTAGTCGCACCTCGATGTTACTCCATGCCGCTAGTAAAAGGGGTTACCCATTAGCTGCCTCCGGCCAACTGGCAACAATCAGCCCTGACAGCCCTGAAGATAAAAGCTATTGTTTACCGCACGATCGCTACGCACCTGGTGCTCAATGCGGGTTTTAAAAAAACCAATGCGCAAACGGGTGCCGTAACTCTGATCCAGCGCTTCGGCAGTGTTTTGAACCTCAATATTCACTTTCACATGTTGTACCTGGAGGGGGTTTACATTGAGGACCAATACGGAACTTCCCGGTTTCGTCGGGTTAACGCTCCAAGCAGTGATGAGCTGTTGAGATTAACGCATACCATCGCCCACCGTGTCGGCCGTTACCTTGAGCGCAGGGGCTTGCTGGAGCGTGATGCCGGCAATACCTATCTCACCCAATCGTCTCTGTCCGCTGCGGAAGAAGACCCGTCACATCACCTGTTTGGAAGTTGACGTGAAGGGATTCACTAATGCCGCGGGCGCAGGGATGCG
>JANOGQ010000041.1:0-2654 GCA_031406105.1 Lysobacterales bacterium
GATGTTTTCACCATACACCATCCTGGCTTCAACCTGCTCGTAAACTCCTAGTGATCGCAAGGCTGCTACCGCGGCCGCACCATAGGGCGCGTGGCGCGGATTGGCAATGGCAATCTTCTTCACCTTCGGATCAAGGAGTGCCTTTATGCCGAGCTCTTTTACGGCTATGGCTGATGTATGGGGTGCCCAAAGAACCAGTCGACCGACCGCATAGCTGAACACCTGGTTCTCCCAGGCGTGACCACTTTCAGCGAGCTTGCGCGGATACTCGATATCCGCAGAGAAATACAGATCGAACGGCGCCTGGTTCTGCAGCTGCGCAAAGAAATTGCCCGATGAACCGTAACTCACGCTGACATCAATCTTCGGCTGGATGGCTTGAAACTCCCGTACCAGTTCATCGAGTGCAAATTTAAGATCCGCAGCGGCGGCGACCCTGAGCTCGGTCGAGTGAACGGGTAAGGACAGCGCAAGAAGGCTGAACAACAGGATGCCGACGATGGCTCTTTTCACAACTTCTCGAAGCGGGTTTCGATCTGCCGCATCAGCGCCTGGTAGCGCGGATCGTCGCCGAGCTGCAGCCGGATGAGCTTGTCGTGGTAGATGAGGGTGGGGTTCGGGTGCTGCAACTGGCCGGGATGCGGCTCATAGTCGACGATACTCTGCAGCACCTCGATTGCGCGGTCTTTCGCTCCAGCCCGCGCCAGCACGTAAACCGACTGCAGGCGGATGTTGAGAGCTATGACTGCGTCCTTTGAGGGTGGCATCTCCGCGATCGCCCGCTCGACTTCAGCAACGGCCGCGTCGGTATCGCCGCGCAGCGCGAGGTAGAGCGCATGGTGCGGCAGCGCTTCGGGCATCGTGATGAGATCGGGTGAGAGGGCCGTGTAGAGCCGCTCCGCTTCGTCCAGGGCGCTGTCGAGAATCGCTTTCTCACCAAGCACATCAGCGTCAATAGCCACCAGGAGCGCAGCCGGGTACACCAGGCCATTTGGCCCCTTGACCCACTCTTCATAGCGCTTCGGCCAGTACTCCAGCCGTTCCCGGGTGGGACCTTGTGCCCACCAGACCCCCAGGCTGGCCTCCTCATTACGCTCGGCGGCGGATGCAGCCCAAGCCAAGTAGGGCTCGAGTTCTCCCGTAAGATCGAACCTGGCAAGCGCCCGACCAAGCTCAACGGCCTCCAACATGCCGGCAGTGTCTGTGGCGCTTGTAGCATCGGCGGCCTGGATGGCCTCGCGGTAGCGGCCATAATACGCGTGCAACTCGGTAAAGTTCTCCATCACGTTCGGATTGGTGGGCTCCAATTCCAGCGCACGGCGTGTTGCGGCCAGTGCTTCGTCGGCGCGACCGAGGCGGCGCAGCAAAAAGGCGCGCAGCCCGAGGGCTTCGACATCGCTGCCGTTGGCAGCCAGGACCCGGTCGACGATGGCCAAAGCCGCCGGATAGTCGCGCAGCACCCGATAGGTATAGACGCCCTCCGCAACCTCAATCTGCGGCAGCCCGGGCTGTTCCTGCCGGGCGCGATCAATGTCCGCGCGGGCTTGCGGCGCGAGCTCAGCCACACGCGTACCGTCGAACCACAACAGCTCGCAGGCAGCCGAGGCGCGCGCTGCACGCGCCAGCGAAAATTGTGGATCAAGCAGCAAGGCAGAATCCAGTAGCTTCAATTGATCATCGGGGTTGGGAGTGAGGCGCGCCTTGAGGTAGAGGTCGTAGGCAGCGGGCACCGTCGTGGGTGGGGTGGTGGCGGCCCCGCCGGCAATCGCTACTTTGAGGGTGGTGGCAATTGCGTTGGCGACCGTGCTTTGCAGCATCAGCGCCTCGGCCAGCGGACGATCAAAGGTTTCGGCCCACAGATGATCATCGGTGTAGGCGTCGATCAATTGCACGGTCAGCCGCACCCGCAGCTCATCGCGCCGCACTGAACCCTCGATCACATGCGTCGCGCCGATCTTCTGCGCAATCTCTGACAGCGTCAGCGGCGAGCCGCGAAAGGTCTGCATGGTGGTGCGTGAAATCAGGTCCACACCCTGAAGGCGCGACAGCGCGGTGAGGATGTCATCGTGCAGGCCATCGGCAAAAAAAGCATTGTCCGGATCGGGACTGAAATTGGCCAGCGGCAGCACGGCCAGTCGCGGGTGCGCTGCAGGCGGAGCAGACACAACTTCAGGGGTGTTGCCCGGTAGCGACGCCCGGAAATACCAACCGAAGGCGAGCACAGCGAGTACGCCGGCAATCGCGTACATGCGCTTGTTACCTATCGTCGCAGGCTCAACCTTCAGCCCCTCCGGGGTTCTGTCGAAGATCCAGGCGAGCACCAGCGCAATCGGAAAGCCCAGCAGCACCAGCAAGGTAATGAAACGCGGCGCCCACTCAGGCAGGTTAAGCTGCGGCGCAATCGTGCTGGCTACCTGGATCACCAGCCAGGCCACCACCCCATAAGCCACAGCCACCTTGAACACCTTGCGGCGCTGCAGTTCTGCAATCAGGCTCATGCACAGGCTCCGGGGACGGCGGGGACGGCCGCCACTTCAGATAGCATCAAAAAGGGCTCCTGGCCATTTTACGCACACGAAGTATAAAGCAACTGTTTGGTCAAACGCCCAAGTATCAGAACCCAATCCCTGAAAAGGCCAAGACAGTCAGCCGTA
>JANOGQ010000065.1:0-3333 GCA_031406105.1 Lysobacterales bacterium
GTGTCAACAGCGTGCCGGCCGAACCAACCACAATGCCGGCAATCATCATGGCCGGGTTCTGTAAAACATAACCCTCCAGTCCCACCGCCAGGCCAGTGAGGGCATTGTAGAGCGAAATCACCACCGGCATGTCTGCGCCACCAATCGGCACCGTCATGAATACGCCCATCAGAAGTGCCAGGCCGAAGAACAGGTAGAACTCGGTGCTGGAGAACTCGGTGCGGGCCAGCATGAAGCCTAGCACCATCAAAGCCAGGAACAACAAGGCGTTGAAAACCTGCTGCCCGCGAAAGCGGTAGACTTTTTTCATGATGCCCTGCAGCTTGGCAAAGGCAATCAGCGAGCCGGAAAAAGCAATCGTGCCGATCAAGGCACCGACCACAGCCAGTTCACGCGCCGCAAAAGCCTCATGAGTGAGGCCCTGGCCGTTCAATACACGCAGCAACTCCACGGCGGCGATGGCTGCAGCCGAACCACCCCCCATGCCATTGTAAAGGGCAATCATCTGCGGCATATCGGTCATGGCCACGCGGCGCCCAGACCACCAGGCGATGATGCCGCCGACGAATATGGCCGTCGTCATCAAGGCAAAATTGTGCATGTTGGGTTCGAGGTAGGTGATCAGTGTTGCCACCACCATGCCAACCCCAGCCCAGATGATGCCGCTGCGCGCGGTGCGCGGATGGCTCATCTTTTTGAGGCCATAAATGAACAGTATGGCTGCTACGAAATAGCTGGCCTGGATGATCCAGTGAGCGAGTTCCGCGCTGAACAGCGTGCGGCTATCCATCAGCCGTGCTCCTTGGTGGACTTGAACATTTCGAGCATGCGCTCTGTCACCACGTAACCACCCACGGCATTACCGGCACCCAGCAGCACCGCAATAAAGCCGATGATCTGCTCGGCTACCGTACTAGCGTGACCCAGCGCTACCATGGCGCCTACCAGCACGATGCCATGGACAAAGTTCGAACCCGACATCAGCGGTGTATGCAGAATGGTCGGCACTTTGGAGATGACTTCATAGCCGGTAAAAGCGGCCAGCATGAAGATGTAGAGTGCGATAAATCCTTCCATGAACGGTTCCTGTTTGAATACCAATAATTTTTGGGTGTTTCTTTTGTATTTGCTCTGTCAGTTCAGATGCCAGGTGTTCGACCTGACTAACCTGCCAGGGCCTTGGCCGTGGCAGCATGCACCAGTTCGCCGGCATGCGTAAGCAGGCAGCCGGCAATCACTTCATCTTCGCGATCGACTTTCAGGCCATCGCCCTGCAGCAACAGGTCCAGCAGATTGAGCAGATTCTTGGCATACATTTCGCTGGCATGAAGCGCAGCCTGGCTGGCCAGATTGAGTGGACCATCGACCATCACGCCCTGATGATTCACGGTGCTGCCCGGCTGGGTCAATTCGCAGTTGCCGCCAGATTCCGCTGAAAGATCAACGATCACCGCGCCTGGTTTCATGCCTTCGACCATGCTGCGGCTGATGATTTTGGGTGCGGGCCTGCCGGGCACGGAAGCGGTTGAAATCACCGCATCGGCCTTGGCCAGATGTTCCGCCAGCTTGGTCGCCTGTTGTTGCTTTTCTTCTTCGGTCAGCTCGCGTGCATAGCCGCCTTGGCCTTCGGCATTCACGCCGGTATCGATCATACGGGCACCCAGCGATTCCACCTGCTCGCGGGCAGCAGCACGGATATCGTAGGCCTCTACCCGCGCACCCAGGCGGCGTGCCGTGGCAATCGCTTGCAAGCCTGCCACACCCGCACCGATGACCACTACGGTAGAGGGCCGCAAGGTGCCGGCAGCGGTGGTCAGCATGGGGAACAAGCGCGGCGACAACCAGGCGGCACGCAACACGGCCTTGTAGCCGGCTACCGTAGCCTGTGAAGACAATATATCCATACTTTGGGCGCGGGTAATGCGCGGTACCAGTTCCATGGCCAAGCAGCTGGTGTGTGCGGCCAGCAGGGCTTCCACTGCTTCCCGGTTACGATGCGCATAAACCTGGCCCATGCCGATCGCGCCCTGTTTCAGTTGGGAAATTCTTTGCCTGGATGGCGCCTGCACCCACAGGTAAACATCAGCTTGTGACAAGGCGGCAGCTTCATCCGTCAGCAATTCTGCTGCGCTGTACTGGGCATCCGAGAAACCGGCAGCATCGCCCGCTCCGGACTGGAACAGGATGCGTATACCGCGTGCGGCCAATTTGCTTGCATTTGCCGGGTCCAGCGCCACGCGCCGTTCTCCGTCTGCCTGTTCCTTCAGGACAGCCACGCATAAACTCATCAGAAATTCTCCATCGGCAGGATTTTCAATATGCGCCTATCTTGTTGGCGCTGCGGTTCAAAATCAAGTTCGCATGGTACCTGAACCGGTGTCCAAAGTTTCGCGCAGAGCCTGCAGCCGTTCCATATTGCCGATATCCATCCAATGACCCCGGTACAGCTCACCTGTTACCAGGCTTTCATCAACGGTTTTTCGCAATAGCGGGACAACGGAATAGCGGCCAGGCTGGCACCCTTCGAACAGGCGTGGGTGATACACCGCCAGGCCGCTGAAGGTATGGCAGGTTACTTTTGGGCCGGAAACGGACCTGCAATGATCCGGCCGGTCAAATTCAGGGTTGAGAATACGGGCACCCTGCAACCCAAAATCACCTTCAGGATTGTGCGGCGGGTTGGGTACCAGGACCAGGTGGGCGCGGTCGCATTTGATGGCCCGCAAACGCGCCAGCGGGTAATCGGTAAACACATCACCGTTGATCAGCACGAATGGACCGTGACCGAGCAGAGGCAGAGCCTGAACGATGCCACCGCCGGTCTCCAGAGCTTCGGGTGGCTCTAACGACCAATGAATCCGCAGCCGCCAGCGTTCTCCATTACCGAGATGTTCCGGTAATAAATGGCCGAGATGGCCCTGATTGATCGCCACATCCTGGAAACCAGCAGCTGCCAGGGCTTCGAGATGGTATTCAATCAGCGCTTTGCCGCCCACCTGCAGCAGCGGCTTGGGCAGGCTGTCGGTCAGTGGTCGCAGCCGCTCACCACGACCGGCAGCCAGGATCATGGCGCGCATTCGAGACGCTCCAGCAGCTCCAGCACGGGCCGGGTTTCGGGATACAAGGGCAGCACATCCATCAGATAGGACCAGAAGCGTGGAATCATTTCCACATAGCCCTGCTTGCCATCGCGGTAATGCAGGCGGGCGAAGATACCGACGATCTTGAAGTTGCGCTGCAGGCCCATCCAGTCGCAGTAACGTAGCCATAATTGTGGATCAACATCCGCTGCTATCCGCAGCCGCATTTCCTCCATCCAGCCTTCGAGCCGTG
>JANOGQ010000075.1:0-10765 GCA_031406105.1 Lysobacterales bacterium
TCGGCATCTGGCCGCAGCCACAGAGCAAGGCATCAACGTAGTGCTCTTTGCCGATACCGACATGCTGACGGATCGTCTGTGGGTGCAGAAGCAGCCTTTCCTGGGCCAGGTCGTCGTCAATTCCTTTGCAGATAACGGCAATATCGTAGTTAATTCGGTGGATAACCTGTTGGGTGATGTGGACCTGATCAGCATCCGCACCCGTGCCAGTTCCAGCCGACCTTTTGAGCGTGTGGATGCCCTGCAGCTGGCAGCGGAGCAGAGCTATCGCTCCACAGAAGAACGCCTGCAGCAGGAGCTGGCTGAAACCGAAGCCCGCCTGGCCGAATTGCAATCAGCTCGCGGCGAAAAAGACCTTTTGGTACTGACCGACGAGCAACAGGCCGAAGTGCAGCGTTTCATGGACAGGAAGCTGGAGATCCGCAAAGAACTCCGCCAGGTACAACATGATTTGCAGCGCGATATCGACAGCCTGGGCACAGGCCTGAAACTGATCAATATCGTGATGCTGCCGCTGCTGGTGATATTCCTCGCCATCTTGTTGGGCTGGCGCAGGCGGTTTGTGCAAAACAAGCCCGGTAAAGCGGGAGGTGCAGCGATATGAGCAGCAAACATTTTTCCTGGTTGCTGGCAGCGACCCTGCTGATCGGTGCCCTGGTGGTAGCGCTGCCAAGCCGTACCAGCAAGGACAGTGATATCGAAGTGCAAACCCTGTTGCCAGGCTTGTCTGAGCAGGTGAATAGTGTTGATGAGGTTCAGGTCAGTACAGCGGGAAACCGCACTGTGGCTACTTTACGCCGACAGGATGATCGCTGGATTGTTGCTGAATTTCAGGATTACCCAGCCAATTGGACGGATTTGCGCGAGCTGCTGGCAGCCTTAGCCAGGGCCCGCATAGTCGAGCCCAAAACCGCCAATCCCGAGTATTTTTCACGGCTGGGTGTGAACGATGTTGCTGATGCAGAAAGCAAGGCCACACTGTTACGCCTAAAGGGTGAACAGCTGGATATGGCCATTCTGGTGGGCAATCCGGCAGAAGGCCGGGAAGGGCACTACGTGCGTCTGGCCGATGGTGATCGTGCCTTGCTGATTGATCAGCAGCTCAATCTGCCGGCAGAAGCCAAAGACTGGCTGCAGCGCGACATCATCAACATTGCGGATGCTGAAGTAGTGGAATACAGCCTGCAGCAATCTGACGGTTCGCAGATCAGGGCCCTGAAGGCTTCGGCCGACGATGAAGATTTTCTCCTGCAGGATATTCCCGATGGGCGGGAAGTACTCTCGGCCTGGAGTGTGAACTCCATGGCGAATGCCCTGAGCAATCTGCAGCTGGATGCGGTAGCTGCGGCCGACTCGCTGGATTTCTCTGCGTCAAGACAGTTCCGCCTGTTGACTGCGGATGGCCTGCAAGTACTGGCTGATCTGATTGAGGTGGAAGAGCAGGATTGGCTGCGTTTAAGCGCCAGTGTCTACTCGAGTGATGCAGGTGACGATGTGGCTGATGAGGCCAAGTCCGATGTGCAACAGCGTGTCGATGAGATCAACCAGCGGGTCAGTGGCTGGGCTTATGCCATTCCGCCTCTCAATGCCGATGCCATAAACATGCAGCTGGAAGATATGCTCAAGCCTGTAGTGCAGAGCCCATGAGTGCATCGCCAAGCCCAGGTTGGCGCCGGCTGGCACTGGCAGCGGCATTGCTGGGCCTCAGCGCCGTGCTTTTGGGTGCGGTCGGCTCTCACGCCATAGCCTTGGGGGATGCAGCGGCTGAACAGCGCTGGTCTGTTGCTTTGCAGATTCACTACTTCCAGGCTGCAGCTTTGCTGGCCCTGGTGGCGCTCGCTGCTGCACAGGCTGATGATCGGAAGTTTTATTGGCCGGGCTTTTTGCAAGTGCTGGGAACACTGCTGTTCTGTGGCACTTTATACCTGCGGGCACTGCCCCCGAGCTGGATATCCAGCTGGATACCTGGCTGGATAGCTCCGATCGGCGGGATTTTGCTGCTATTGGGCTGGTGCAGCCTGCTGCTGGTCCTGATCAGGAAACCCCACTGAATTTTGGGCCCTTTGTCGGAAGGGGATATGATCAGAGCCCTGCAGCCCAGAGCCGCCTGCTGCTGTCCGATTGAGTTGCAACAAGGATTTTCACAAGGATTTTCACAAGGATTTTCATGAATCGTCTGCGTTACAACCGCTCTGCTGCGATAGAAACTTTACAGGCAAATTGCCCGAAGCTGGGGCGATTTATTGCCGGGCATGGACCCTTCAGTTTGAAAGTGTCGAAAGATGCCAGCTTGTTTGAGGCCCTGGCCGGTGCCATTGTTTACCAGCAGCTTTCCGGCAAGGCTGCCGGCACCATTTACGGGCGCTTCTGTGCCCTGTTTCCGGGCGGCCAACCACAGGCAGCAGATCTGCCGCAAATGAGTTTTGAGCAATTGCGTGCTGTGGGCTTATCCCGCAATAAAGTGCTGGCCATACAGGATCTGGCCGAAAAGTCGCTGGCCGGCCAGTTGCCAAATTCGCGTCAACTCTCTGCCATGGATGATGCGGCGGTTATCGCTAACTTGTGTGCAGTGCGGGGTATTGGCCCCTGGACCGCGCAAATGCTGCTGATCTTCAACCTCGGACGGCCAGATGTGATGCCCGCTACGGACCTGGGTGTGCAAAAAGGCGTGCAGGTGGTTTACCGCATGCAGCAGTTACCGGATCCGGCACAGGTGTTGCAGCGCACCCGACATCTTGCCCCTTACCGTTCAGTGGCCAGCTGGTATTTCTGGCGAGCTGCCGATACTGCTTTGATGAGCCGATAAGCTTATGAATCTGCTTGACCACTTCATGTTGCAACACCTACAGCTCACCACCTTGCAGGCTGAACTGCTGAATTCACCCCCTGAATCCGGAAGCCAGGAAGCGAAGGTCGAACTGAACCTTGCGCCACGACTGGTCAAAGCCGATTCCGGTACAGAATTACCGTCTTACCGGGTGAGCGGCCGATTGAGTTGTGAGAGTAATGCTGCCACCGCAAAAGCGCGCTTCCGGGCCATGGTCAGCGTAGAGGCGGTTTATTTGCAGACCGGTGGTGAGCCGATCGATCTGGCGGAATTCATGCGTAACAATGCCAGCCTGACACGCCAGCTTTATCCCTTGCTGCAAGGTGAGCTGCGTCAGTTATTGTTGCGCCTGGGCTTGCAACACATCCAGTTGCCTTACGACCTGCCACCGCATAGCCAGAAAATATCGGGGCAAACCATAGAATTCTCCGGCGCCGTGCATTGATTTAAGGAAGCTCTGATTAATTCGTCCCTGAAGCATCAGAGCACGCAAAACAAAAAATGTCATTTTTGTTTTGCTTCATTTTCAATGATTTGCAATCATCAAAAATGGCGGCACATCCCTGTACCGCGGCCACTCTGAATAGATCAGAGTTGCCTTAATTTGCGTAATACCAGTGCCATGGCTCATAAGCAACGCCATGGCGGTTACCACGCGGAAAGGACAAGCGGAATCCGAATGAATCGGCGTGCTGACTGAGCCAGGCAAATGCTGTACTTTCAGCAAAACTTTCTTGCAGAACCGGGTAGTGCGGCGTGGTCAGATCCACCGCGCGTCCGCTGTGATGTTCGCTGTAGCCGGGCGCTGCAGAAACCCGCAAAATCTGTTCCATGCTTTGGCCTTCCTCCAGCTTGTTGCGCAGCAGGCCAGCCTGGTAATCCACAGAACGAAAAGCAGACACCACCTGCAGTTCGATAGCGTCGGCTGCAGCAGCTGCGATCATGGCGTGCAGCGCGCTGGCCGCGGGCGGGATCAGGAACTGCTCGCGTCCGAATAGATCCGGTCCCATCGAGGCCAGTTGACTGGGTTCAGGCTGTAAACGCAGGCGATGGGTTCTGCCATAGTCTTCAGGCAGGCCCAAAACCTGCTGCAGTTGCCGGGCTTGGCGGGCTGCAGATGTCAAGCGCCTTGAGAGGCTGCGTTGCAGCAGACCATTCACCTGTGGGTCAGGTTGGTAGCCCAGTTTCAACAGGGGCGATGCCTGGTCTGGCTCAATGCGCAAGTGACATTGCAGCATACCGAACGATACCGCCAGTCGTTCAAGTGCTTCCAGCAGGGAGGCTAATACTGCATTCCGATCTGCCACCAGCAGTTTGATGCTGCCCGACTGCAAATCCAGCCCGGCAAGGCCCAGCAGGCTTTGACGACCAGGTGCCCCAGTGCTGGCCAGCAGCAGGCAACCATCCTCCAGCAGGGTTTGCAAGCGAGAAAGCTTAGCTGGCAGTACACGATTTTGCCGGCCGCTCAGCCAGGTCTTCAGGCTGGGTAAATCCTGCCGGGTGCAGGCTTGTATGCGGAACTTTTTCATGTTCGATCAGGACTATGGTGTGGCCAATGCGCTGCGCGGCAGCTAATCACGACTTTGGGTGGCTGTTTAATCCTACACGCAAAGCGGCCCTGGCGTACATGCAAAGTGGCCTTGGATTACACGCAAAGGTCTGTTTAAGACCGCACTGTAAAAATCACGTCATGTCGGTCTGCTAGAGTGAAAGGTGGAAAAGGTTGGCAGCGTGCATTTATGTCCCGGCTGCGCTTGAGATTGCCAGATGCTGGCCATGCGCTGGCCAAGCAGTAACTGGGCTAAAGCGGTAAGATAGTCGGCTATGGAAACTCTGATTTATGCAGGGATAAATGATTCAGAGCCTCTTCAAATTGATCTCCCGACCAGGAAACACAGGCGTTTATGAGTACTGAAGCACAGGTCATTGCACACAAATTCAACCAGGAGCTGGAGCAGGTTCGCAGCCATGTGCTGCGCATGGGCGGCCTGGTTGAAGAACAACTGACTCAGGCTGTGCAAGCTGTAGTCAACGGCGATATTGAGCGGGCCCGTGCAGTGGTTGATAACGACTATCGCATCAATGCCATGGAAGTGGACATTGATGAGGAATGCACCCGTATCGTGGCCGAGCGTCATCCCAATGCCTCTGACCTGCGCCTGGTGATGGCCGTGATCAAGACCATCACCGACCTGGAGCGCATTGGCGATGAAGCCAAGCGCGTGGCTCGCATGGTGGCTGAAGAGCTGAATGGCACTATCGACCAGGAAGTGCGCGAGGAACTGGAGAACATGGGGCTGCTGGTGCGGGATATGTTACGCCGCGTACTGGACGCCTTCGCGCGCACCGATGTCGAGATGGCTGTGGCCGTGTTTGATCTGGACAAACGGGTGGACGTGAAGTACTGGGCGATTACCCGCCAGTTGATGAACCAGATGGCCGAGGATCCCCGTGCCATCCCCTTCACGCTGAACCTGCTTTGGGCCATCCGATCAATAGAGCGCATGGGCGATCGCTGCCAGAATATCGCCGAGTACATTTTCTACCTGGTGCACGGCAAAGATATACGGCATATCCACAAAGACAAATCGGCGATGGATATCCTTTCACTGGTTAAAACCGACGAAAATTCCACTATTTAAGGCAGCTCTGATTTATTCAGAGCTTCCTCAGTAATTAAATTCCATCGACAGGCTGTATTCTCGCCCCACTGCAAACTGGATGCGTGTTTCCGGCCCCTGGGTAATTTCCACGTCCGGGTCCAGCAGGTTCTTGGCCTTGAACTGGAACTTCCAGTGCTCGGTGACCCTCTGCGAGTAAATGAAATCCAGCTGCGGGCGGGGTTGCTCGTAAATGTCCGGCGCTCCGTTGGTGCCAACGTCTACAATACGTTCGCCAAAAACGTTGTATAGCAACGCCGTATTGATGCCACGATCGGTATCGTCGTAGCCGATCTGGAAGTTCCACACATAGGGCGATTGTCCCTGCAAAGGTCGCGAGGAGGAGGTTTGTACCACCGAGCTGTCTTCCGCCAAAGTGATATCTGACTCGATCCAGGCATAATTGGTGTTGAGGTAAAAACGTTCCCAGAGATCTCGTTTGCCCCACCAGCGCTCGAGTATGCCAAGGTCAGTGTAAAGTTCGACTTCAATACCGAAATTGTCAGCCGCCTCTGCATTGGCATAAGTGGTGATCTGGGATGCGCCGGACAGGATTACCGTTTCAATCGGGTCGGTGAATTCCTTGTAAAACCCGCCCAAAGACACAAAATTATTTTGCTGGAAAAAATAGTCCCAGCGCAGATCATAATTTTTCAGGAATGCAGCTTCCAGGTTTGGATTACCGATCACCTGCCGGTCCAGTATTGGGTCTTTGAACAAGGACGGCGACAATTCCTTGAAGTCGGGACGGTTGGTGGTTTCACCGTAGCCGCCGCGAATCTGGTGATCGCCGAAAATCAGGGTAGTGGTAAAAAACGGGAACAGATCGTCGGTTTCCAGGCTGGAAACAACCGGGTTACGATTGGGATCAAAAATATCGAAAGTGGTCACCGATTGGTCGGATTTTTCCTGCCGTACTCCGCTGTTTATGCGCAACCATTCGTCCCAGAAAAAGTCAGTAGCTACGAACCAGGCCTCGATACTCTGGTCCGCAGTGTAAGCGTCGGTAGCGATGGTGGAATCACCCAGCTGCCAGCCAACGGGGTCGATGGTGTCGGCAAACAGGATGTCCTCGGGATTGAGATTACGGCGCAGATCCAGGCTGCCAGACAAGGGACCCCTGGATTGGAAAGCAAAGCGGCGCACATTGGAATCACGCTCCTTGGTGACATCATCCAGCCCGGCCTGCAGCTTGATGTCCATTTTTTTCCAGAACTCAAGCGGCTGGTTGATGGCCAGACTCCAGTTTTCGCTGTTGTCATCCATGGTGCTCCAGCGCCACTGGTTGCCATCGTTGCGCAGGGAGTATATCAGGTCGTCTGTTGACGCTGTGGTTTGGTCGGGATCATATCGATAGGTACGGGTAGCCGGTTCATCAGCCTCGGCATCAGCCGTGGTGTAAGCCCAGTTGATTTTCATGTCCCAAAGCTGCGGTATCACATGGTCGCCCAGCAGTTGATTGGATATAACTTCTCGTTCCGTCCACTCCAGCAGCGTGAACTGCACATCCCCACCCTCAAGATCCTTGTTGAAACCTGACTCACGCTGGGTGCGGTCGGTAGTCTGGCGCAGCGTCATCCAGTTGTAGGTCAGTTGATGATTCTCAGCGATTTGGGCACCGAGTGTGAAAAAGCCGGATGCGGTGATTTCCCGCACGGTGGCTACCCGGGTCAGGTCATTTTCCGAAACCAGGATATCACCTGATACAACAAAATCGGTTCTGCGCTGGGTAGTGGAAAGCCAATCATCGCCATAGTCCATGGCAGCCAGAAATCCGATATCCAGATTGTCGTGCACTGCATAGCGATCACCGCCGCTGAACTTGAAGCCCCAGTTCGGTGCGATATCTTCCTGCTCTATGTCGTAATTGACAGGAAGCGACTCGCCGATCACTTCCAGTTCTGCCTTGGTAAAGCCTTTGCCGGTGAAACGATTGAATTCAGTCAGGCGAGTTCCATCGCCCGTAGCATCAAACAACTCATCTGGTTGATCACGAGTGCCATCGTCATAGCCAGTCCAGTCGCTTCCGCCGCCGTCATAACGCAGGCCCTCCTTGCCGGTAGTGCCATCCCGATAGCCAATGTTCAGTTCAGCCTCGAAAAATCCTTCTTCAGGCAAACTTTTGGTGCGCAATAACACAGTGCCGCCGCCGAACTCTGCAGGCAGATCGGCGGTGAAACTCTTTTGCACAGAAATACTCTCGATGATGCCGGTGGGAAACAGATCCAGCGGAACCACGCGGCGCACTGGATCGGGGCTGGGAATATTCGCGCCATTGAGCAGGACACTGGAGTAGCGCTCACCGAGGCCACGCACATAGATAAAGCGGCCACCTACCAGGGTCAGTCCCGTTACCCGCTTCAGTGCCGAAGCCGCATCGCTGTCCCCAGCCTTGGAAATCTGTTCTGAAGCCAGAATATTGCCGATGGCTATATCTTCCCTGCGCTCTTCCAGCACCGAAGCGAGACTGCCGGAAATATGTGGCACAACCACCACGAATTCGGGAAGTTCCGAGCCAGCGGGTGTCAGCTGCAAGCTCAGTGTGGTGGTTTCATTCGCCGTGATTACAACATCATCACGGCTGTGCGTATTGAAGGCTGCATGCAGGATGGAGAGTGAACGCTGGCCTGAAGGCACTTCGATGGAGAACTTACCATCGGCATCGCTGCGCAAATCGGTGCTGACACCGCTGATGTATATTCGGGCATCGGCAACCGGTCGGCCATCGTCGGCGCTGAGTAATTGACCCTGCAGAGTGCCGGGTGTTGTATTCGCCAGCTCTGCCCCGGCCCCCACGGCGATGCCCGTTTCACCCTGCTGATTGCCTGATGATTCCACATCATAAATGGCTGATCCACCACCGGTAACGTCCACTATCCACTGCGCAACTTCGTCCTGCACCGTCAGAACCTGCTGATCCAGCACTACGGTATCCTGCAACCTGAGTTCCAGCTGATGAAGTCCGGCTGGCATTGACAGGTTCGCCACACCTTGTTCATTTGTCAGGGTCTGCAACTCACCATCAATGAGCACTTCAATACCGCTGACCGGGGCGCCCGTGTCAAACACATAAAGGGTCAGACTGGCCTCTTGCGCCCAAGCGCTGCCCGCCAGACCAAGTGCCAGCCCAAATGCCAGCAATAAGGCCATCACAGCCGATCGGGCTTTCATAGTGATCAGAGGCATTTCCAGCGTTCCGTATTGCAATCAGCGATGGAGCGCCGTAGCTCGGCCGCTTTGCGGAAAAGATCTGGCCGGGTCAGTTGTGACAGTTGTTCTTCTGCGGCTGGAAAATCACCACTCTTGAACAGGGCATAGGCAATCGCATAACGCAGGTCTTCTTCCTGCAGCAGGCCCACGCGGCGCAAGGGCAGTTCCATGGCGGCGGCTTGCTCATAGCTTCCCATCTGCAGGTACAGGGCCAGTCGCTGCCGAAGCTTTTCAGGTTGATCTGCCAACTGGCTGTTCAAGGCCAACGCACGGTGATATTGCCCGGCACGCCGGTACAGTTCTGCAGCTTCGGTCATCAGTTCGGGTTGCAACAGGGCAGCCTGGTAAAGCACATCGGCTGCTGCAATGAGTTCACCGCGGTCAATATAAACATGCGCCAATACCTTTTTGACTTGCGCAGAATCGGGGTATTGCAGCTGCGCACTTTCCAGCAGCACGGCCGCTTCATCCAGTTCACCGCTGGAGCGTAAGGCATTTCCGAATGCCAGGTAATCTTCCAGTTTGCCCTCGCCGCTTTCCAGGTATTGCCGCCCCAGAATCACCGCTTGCTGGAACAGACCCATATCGACCAGGTAAAACACTTTTCGGCGCAGAAAACTCTCATCTTGCGGAAACAAATCACTGGCCAGGTCCAGAGTGGCCAGTGCCTCTACGGGCTGGTCCAGCAACCAGTAACTTTGTGCGCGCATATGGTAAACCGACGGCAATTGCTGCAGCTCGGTACCGGCAGCATCCAAAGCTTCGATGGCTCCGCGGTAATCTTCCAGCTGGAAGGACACCTGGGCAAGGTATACGTAAACTACGGTATCTGCGGAGCCAGCTGCAATGGCGGCCTTCAATTCGGTTTGTGCCAGCTCTGGCTGGTTGCTGCGCATGTGGGCCATACCACGCAGGCTGTGGTAGCGTGACTGATCGAATCCTTCGGCTTGCGTATCGGCCTGATCCAGCGCCAGCATGGCCCGGTCAACATTGCCATCACGCAGCATCAGTGCGGCCAGATCGAGATGATTTACATCCTCAGATTGCTCCTCGGCTGCCCAGGCAGTTGACAAGCCCAGCAGGCAGCACAGCAGCAACAGACGAACCCGGCTTTTCTTAAACGAGCACATATTCATCAATCCAGATCAAAGCGAATGCGTTGCTTGGCCCAGGAGCGAACCGCCTGACCCTGGTACAAAGCCGGTTCAAAACGCCACTGGCTGATTCCCTGAGTGGCGGCTTCTTCGAAAACACCCTCTGGCGATGCCTCAATTACCTTGATTTGTTCGATGTCGCCGGTGATCCCAATCAACAAGGAAAATATAACGTAACCTTCGATGCCCCCGGCTCGGGCGCGGGCTGGAAATACTGGAGCTGCCTGGAAACTGGCCTGCGGGGGCTGATCCACGGTTTCGTCGGTCATCACCATGCCGTCGGCCGTGCCCAGAAGATCGCCTTCCATTGCGCCCAGGTCATCGGCAGAAAAGCCAGGCAAGCCCATATCGATGCCAGACAGCGTTGTGTCGAGGCCGCTCAGAGGAGCCGATGCAATGCGCGGATTACGTCGTGGCTTGGGTTGGAGCCTGGGCTTTTGTGACTTTTGCTCGGCTTGTGGTTTTTTCCTGTCCAGAGCAATTGCATTGTCAGCTTCGGTACGGACTTGTTCGAGGGAATCCGAAAAATGATTGACCAGTAAAACGGTACCGAGCACCAGTACAGTGCCCATGGTCATAGAGGCACATGCCCAGGCCAGGCGCCTGATGCGTTCGCGCGACACCATGCTAGCCTGCACCTGCTTCCGCAACAGTGGCCACACCCACGTCAGCTGCGCCTGCCAAACGCGCCTGGTCTATTACTTCCACCAATCTACCCGCCGGCACTCCTTCATCCGTTATGACCAGCACCGATTTGGTGGTCATGGATTTCAGCTGTTCGCGCAAGCGACTCTGAATTACCCAGATCGGCACTGGTTCGCCATCCAGAAAAGTGTCGCCACTGGAATCGATGTACAGACGGATAGCCTTGGTGGATGCACTCACTCCTGATGAAGCGGCAGGCCGGTTCAGGT
>JANOGQ010000093.1:0-4699 GCA_031406105.1 Lysobacterales bacterium
CCTAAGGAAGCTCTGATTAATTTGTCCCGGAAGCATCAGAGCACGCAAAACAAAAATGTGATTTTTGTTCTGCTTCATTTTCAATGATTTACAATCATAGAAAATGGCGGTACATCCTTGTACCGCGGCAACTCTGAATAAATCAGAGTTGCCCTAAGCCACTTCGCGATGAACCCGGGGCTGCCGCGCGTTGGCGGATTTTGCTGTTTATTCGGAGCTGGCGAGGATATCGCGAATGCGCTTGTTCAGCGGGGTTTTCAGATAGGCAAGCCCGTTAGCTTCAGCAGACAGCTCTGCTTTACCATGAATATTGATTTGTACGGAGGGCAGAATAAGACGTGGCAATGGCAAAGTGGCGTCGCGTGACTGGCGCAGCTCAACATAGTCTTCAACATTGACAGTGGATTTGAGGTGAGCATTCTGTTGGCGGCTTTCTGCAACGCTTACATGACTAATGGCAACCGCCCCGTCAACGGGATAGTCGTGGCATAAATAGAGCTTAGTGTGATCTGGCAAGGCATGTAATTTTTGTACTGATTCATACAATTGTCTGGCGCTGCCACCTGGGAAATCACAACGTGCTGACCCAAGCGCCGGAGAAAACAGGGTGTCGCCGATGAAAGCCGCGTCTTCCACCAGAAAACTGATGCTGTCGGGCGTATGTCCCGGCGTTTCGAGCACGCGGATGATGAGCCCACCGAGCCGCAATTCAGCACCATTTTCGAGCAAGCGATCGAACTGGCGACCATCGCAGGCAAAGCCATCGAGATTGAACACCCGCGCAAAGGTTGCCTGCACCAGCGGCACACGATGTCCTGCTGCCAGCTTAGCCCCCGTCTTCTGACAGACATATCGGGCAGCAGAAACATGGTCTGCATGGATGTGTGTTTCAAGCACCCACTCGATGGAATAAGCCTTTTGGCGGGCCAGCGTCAGCAAGGGATCGACGGCGCTGCTGCTACACAAGCCGGAAACCGGATCAAATATCATCACCGGATCGATAATGGCCGCTTTGTTCTGCTCAGTATCAGCCAGCAAGTAGGTCCAGGTTCCGGTACCGCTTTCATAAAAAGGAGTGATTTCCATGTTATTGATCAAGTCCGTGGTTGCCTCTTGCCTGGCATGCACTGGCCAGGCTGCCCTAATGAAGATTGTAGCGAATCCCGGCTTCTGGCGGAGGCCAGTTGGCCATGAGCCACGCAGCAGGGGCTGTAGTTGAATTACGGCACCAACTATACCGCCGTCCGGGTGCCGCTCAGCCCGGGCTTTGAAGCAAGTGCTACTTGCCAATACAGAAGTTGGCGAATATCGCACCCAGTAAGTCGTCGGGCAATACATCTCCGGTAATTTCAGAAAGCGCCCTTTGTGCCAGGCGCAACTCTTCCGCCAGAATTTCTGCAGCGCGATCGAACTGCAAACGTTGCTTTGCCTGCTCAAGATGAAGGTCGGCGCGGCGCAGCGCATCGACATGTCTTTGCCGCGCCGAGAACAGCCCCTCGGCCTGTTCCGTAGCGCCTGCCTGGGCACGAACCATACTGCGCAGCCTCTGTAATCCCATACCGGTTTTGGCTGAAATACTGACGCTGTTCGCATTGACTGAGGACAACATCGCATCGTCATCCCAATCGGCCAATTGCAGGTCTTGTTTGTTGAACACAACGATGAGCCGCTTGGGGTCAGGCAGCTCCTTTATCAGCGCCAGTTGCTCCTCCATAGCCGCCACCTGGTCCACCACCAGCAACACCAGGTCGGCGGCAGACAGGGCTTCGCGGGCACGCCGCACCCCTTCAGCTTCAATGGGGTCTTCGCTGTCACAAATGCCCGCCGTATCTACCAGGTGAACCGGGATACCCTCCATCTCGATGGATTCGCGCAACAGATCGCGGGTGGTTCCAGGTATTTCCGTCACTATGGCCCGGTCCTGGCCAGACAGGGCATTGAGCAGGCTGGATTTGCCGGCATTGGGTCGCCCAATGATGGCCAGGCAGATGCCGTCTCTTAATATCTGTCCCTGGCGGGTTGCGGCCATCAAAGCCCGCAAGTCCAAAATGGCCGAGTTCAGTCTTTGCTGCACTTCACCATCTGCCAGAAAGTCAATTTCCTCGTCGGGAAAATCGATTGCCGCCTCAACATAAACCCGCAAGCTGGTGAGTTGCTGCTGCAAGGCAGCAATCTTTCTGGAGAACTCCCCGGAAAGCGAACGCTGGGCTGCGCGGGCCGCGGCTTCGCTACCCGACTCAACCAGGTCGGCTATGGCTTCCGCCTGGGCCAGATCCAGCTTGTCATTGAGAAAGGCCCGTTCGGAAAACTCGCCGGGTCGGGCGCTCCGGGATCCCAGCTCCAGGGCCCGGCGCATCAACATATTCATGACCTGCGTGCCACCGTGTGCCTGCATCTCGATCACGTCTTCGCCGGTAAAAGAAGCAGGTGCTTTGAAGTAAAGCAGTAAACCCTGGTCAATGATTTGCCCGGCTCTGTCCCTGAAGCTGACGAGTGTGGCGTGGCGCGGGAGCGGCAGCACGCCACAAATTCTCTCGGCGATGGCAGCTGACGCTGGCCCGCTAAGTCGAACCACGCCAATACCACCCAGGCCGGGCGGCGTGGCTACGGCGCAGATGGTATCTATGTTCAGGCTGGGGGAGTGCGAACTCATGTCTCAGAAGCCGATTAATTCCAATGGGGCAATAATCTCGCAGTGCTCCATACCCGGACCAGCGCTGCCCGCTTTTTGAAGCTCAGGCGCTGCGGCTATTTCGGATCATCCCCGGCATTGATTTTACGGGTGATGTAGATCTGTTGAGCCAGTGACAAGCCCGCATTGGTTGCCCAGTAAAGCACCAGGCCAGCCGGGAAAAACGCAAACATTACGGCAAAAATCACCGGCATCATGTTCATCATCTTGCGCTGCAGGGGATCCATGCCGGCCATGGGCGTAAGCCTCTGGGTCCAGATCATGAAAGTGGCGTTGAGAGCTGGCAGTATGAAAAACGGATCGCGTACAGAAAGGTTGTCGATCCACAGGATGAATGGTGCCTGGCGTAACTCCACCGACTCCAGCAAAACCCAGTAAAGCGCAATAAAGATGGGAATTTGTACCAGTATGGGTAAACAGCCGCCCAGCGGGTTGACCTTTTCGGTCTTGTACATCTCCATCATGGCCTGGCTCATGCGCTGGCGGTCATCACCGTAGCGCTCTTTCAGTTGCTCTATGCGCGGTTGCAATTTTCGCATGCGCGCCATGGAACGGTACTGGGCTTCTGTTAATTTGAAAAATGCGGCTTTGATCAGGACGGTCAAAATCACAATCGCCCACCCCCAGTTGCCAACGACACCATGGATATGCGACAACAGCCAGAACAGGGGTTTGGAGAAAACTGTGAAAATACCGTAGTTGACGGTGTATTCGAGCCCAGGCGCTACGGCCTCCAGCTCGTCTTGCAATTTCGGGCCCAGATACAAGCGGCTGTCGAAGGAATGTTGTTGGCCGATTGCCACGGTGTGGGCCGGAGAAACGCTGCGAACCAGGTAGCGCGGCACACCCTGGGCACTGATTTCCTTGGTGGTATAGGTGCTTACTTCTTCAGCTGGCGGAATCCAGGCACTAAAAAAATAGTGCTGGATCATGGCCAGCCAACCACCCGCAAAAGTCTTGTTGAAGGGTTCGTCGCTGACACTGTCGAATGCCAGCTTTTCAAATTTGTCTGCAGGGCTGTAGAAAGCAATACCGGTAAAGGAGTAGCTTCCCGGGTTGGTAAAACTGGTATCAGTTTCTTCCGCCAGCACCGACCGTTGCAACTGGTTGTAGCGGTTGCCGGTCCAGGGGGTGGAAGATTTGTTTTCCAGCTCGTGTGATACCTCCACGGTGTAGTCGCCGCGGCGGAAAACAAAGGTCTTGGTGACATTAACACCGTCTGGTGATTGCCAGCTCAACGGCACCCGGATCTCATCAATACCCTCTTGCAGCTGGTAACTCAGGCTGGCAGCTTCATAGGGGCTGGTGTGATTGGGGGCGCTTTGCGAGGACAGTAATCCGGATTGGGCAATAAACGGATTGAGTCCATCACGGCGCAACAAATGGACCTTCTCGGCCGGGTTATCCAGATCAATGGGATAGTTCAGCAGCCGGGTACTCACGACCGTGCCGCCGGTCAGATCTATTTCCATTTCAAGCACATCAGTGGTCACCCGCACCATCGGGCTTTGAGCCTGTATGACAGTTTCTGATTGGTCCGTGGGTTGACTGGTGACCTGGGCGGCAGCAGTCGGGGCATCGGTAATCTGCGGTAAATCGGCTAATTCGCCTGCGGGCTCTTTTCCAGTTGAATTCACCTGACTGCCGGCTTCACCCAGCGGCACGCTAACCGCCGGAGGTGCAATAAGCGGCGCATAATCCTTCTGCCATTCCAGCCAGATCATGTAGCCCAGGAAGGCCAGGCTGATCAGTAGTACCGGTCTGAGGTTATCCATGGCTTAGTTTCCTGATCCTGCTTTTATGCTGGTACCGTTGGGGGAGAGATCTTGCGGCTGCAGTTTTCGGTTGACATTGTTCCAAAGCCTGGCCAAACGCTCAAACACTTCCGCATGGGATATGGTGACAGCCTGTGATCTGGGCAAGACCAGATAGTTCGCAGCTGCCATTTCCGGGTTGGCAGCGAGCTGCAGCCTGAAACTTTCCCGGGTGAGTCGCTTGAGTCGATTG
>JANOGQ010000108.1:0-14841 GCA_031406105.1 Lysobacterales bacterium
CGACCACGGCGGTGATGCCCTGCATGCCCTCTAGTGCAGATTGATCAAAAGACTTCACACTGCCGCCCATCACCGGCACGTGGCGGACGGCGCCGTATTTCATGCCGGGCAGTTTGACATCCGCACCATAAGTGAGCCTACCGGAGACTATTTGAGCCTGGTCGTGGCGTTGCAAGGGTTTGCCGATGTAGCGGAATTGCGCGCGGGTTTTGAGTGTGGGGTCCGCAGGAACGGGCAGCATGGCGGCGAGGCTGGCAACTTCGCCATAGCCCAGCACACGGTCATCGCGCTGGTTGCTGACCTGGTGATTGTGAGCTTTGCATTCAGCTACCGGAATTCCCCAGCTTTGTGCGGCTGCGGCAACCAGCATCTCGCGCCCGGCCGCTCCGGCCTTGCGCATGGGCTCCAGCATTTCATTGATGCTGCGTGATCCGCCGGTGGCTTGCGGGCCGAATTTGTCCTTGTGGCCATCGGCCTGCAATACCTTCACCCGCGTCCAGTCGGCTTCCAGTTCATCGGCTACGGCAGCGGGAAGTGCGGTACTGATGCCCTGGCCCATTTCGCAGCGGCCACACCAAAGCGTGGTGTCGCCGTTGTCGGCAATGTGCAGCCAGGCATTGGGGGCAAATCCCGGCTGGTCACTGGCCGCCAACCTGCCCAGTGGGAAAGACACGGCGATGGTCAGGCCGCCCAGTGCCAGACCTGAGCTTTTGAGGAAATCGCGGCGGTTCAGCGTTGTGTTGCTGATTATGGAGCTCATCTCAGTGCTCATCTCAGTGCTCATCTCAGGCCTCCTTCATCAATTGCGCGGCATCGAGAATGGCAGAGCGTATACGCACATAAGTGCCGCAGCGGCAGATGTTGCCCTGCATGGCAGCGTGGATTTCATCCAGGCTGGGGTTGGGATTTTTACTCAGCAAATCCGCGGCGGACATGATCTGCCCGGCCTGGCAGTAACCGCATTGCGGTACATTGTTTTTCAGCCACGCAATCTGCAAAGGGTGGCCGCCATCGGCTGAAAGGCCTTCAATGGTGGTGACATTTTTGCCAAATGCCGCGCTGACAGGCGTGACGCAGGAGCGTATGGCCTGGCCATCGATATGCACCGTGCAGGCGCCACACAGGGCCATGCCGCAGCCGTACTTGGTGCCTGTGAGCTCAAGCGTATCGCGCAGAAACCACAGCAAGGGCATGCTGTCAGGTACATCGACTTGCCGTAACTGGCCATTGATGGTGATGGAACTACTCATGGCAAAAACTCCGGGTAGCAGTGCAGGTCAGTTGCTGCGCATGGACAGCCATACAAAAACGATCAGGAACGAAGACACGCCCAGGCTGAGCGCAACCATGAAGGCGGTATAGGCCACCTGCAGCAAGCCAAATTTCTTGTTCAGCACACTGCCCAGGCTGTGGATATTACGAATCATGGTGTCATACACCAACGGCATGTCATACATCATTTCATCCAGCCCCCGTACGAAATCGTCCTGGTGCATGTTGGCAAAATTACCGAAGAACAGGATATTGCCCTTGCTGTTTTTCAGGTCGGTCAGGGTAATGGGTTGGCGCATGACGCGGGGCCGGGCCGCCAGGATGGCAAAAATCATCGATACCATGCTGCCCATCAGCAAAATTGCCGTGGGCAACATCAGCCATGGGTTGGAATCCAGCTTGGGTGCCACCGAAGCCAGCATAATGGACATGATGATGCCGTTGATGCTGATCATCATGTTGGCCTTGTTATCGGCCAGGCTGGTGAGGTCCATCTGCACCCGGTAGGCGCTTTTGAACAGGGTTTCGATACCGCGTGCGCTGCCGGCTTGTTTTGCCGATGCTTTCTTGTCCTGCCCAGTCTCCGCAGCTCCGCTTTCGCCCGGCGCTACAGCAATTGCGCCTGTTTCAGCAGTTTTTACCGCTTCCGCCCCGGGCTCCAACTGTTCCTGACCAAGCAATTCGATGGCCTTTTCCAAATCGAGTTTAGCTTGCTGTAACTGCTTTTCCGCTTCTTTGAATTCTTTCGACATATGACCTGCCCGCCATTTGCATGGGTGATGCCAATATCATAGCTCATTCGGGTTGTTACACATGTAGGATGGGGAATTGTCCGGGTGGTTCGTGGCAAAATGCAGCCACCGCGGCAATGAGTGGTTACGCCGATTTCCCAAACAGGAGAACAGTAGTGAGTATTTCCCTTTATGAATTATCAGCCGGTTCCTACCTGCAGATCGTCCCGGCTATGGGTGGCTTGCTCAACAAAGCCGCCGAGCACTTCTCTGAACAAGGCACGGATCTGGATGACCTCCTTGATGCTCGCCTGCATCCCGACATGCTGCCGCTGCGTTTCCAGATCCTGTCGGTAGTGCACCACTCCATTGATGTGTTTGATGCCATTCGCGGGGGCGTGTTCGGCCCCGGTGGCTATGATGCCAGTATGAACTTTGCCACCGTGCGCGAACGCGTTGCAGATGCTGTCAAAGCGCTGACCGCCCTGGATGTGGATGAGGTCAATGCGCTGTCGGGCAAGCCGATCGCGTTTGTGATGGGCGATCTGAACCTGCCATTCACAGCAGAAAACTTTGTGCTGAGCTTCTCTTTGCCCAATATGTACTTCCATGCGGCCACTACTTACGACATCCTGCGCCATCGTGGACTGCCATTGGGCAAGCGGGACTTCATGGGTAAATTGCGCATCACCCGCTCACCAAAAGGCTGAAGCCCATGAAACGTGAGGTAAAGATAGTTGCGGGGATCATGGCTGGGCTGCTGGCCGCGCTGCTGCTGGCCTGGCTGAGTTCTGAAACGACTGCACCGCAGCCAACGCAACCCACCTCAGCAGAAGAGCCGCCCCCGGCGGAGCAGCGCATCAGTGCCCTGGCGGATGATTACGTGCGTTTCTATTTCGACCAGTTTCCCGAACAGGCATTGTTCTCGGGCGTAGCGGACCCCGACCCGGCCCGGCTGACCGACAATACGCTGGAGTCACGGGCGCGCTGGCAAATTTTGCAGCAGGATTTGCTGGCTCAGCTGGACCAGGTCGATCTGTCAGCGGTCAGTGACGCGGCCACCATCATTACCGCCAACATGCTGCGCAATCAGCTGCAAAGCGGTCTGGACCTGGCGGTGTGTCGCAATGAGTTGTGGAACATCAGCCCGACCTGGACAGGTTGGCTGGCCGAATTCACCGAACTCGCAGGTAAACTGAAGCTTGATACGGCAGAGCAACGCGAAGCGGCTTTCAGCCGACTGCAGCAGATGGCCGACTACATTGATACTGAAGCAGTCAACCTGCGCGAGGGTGTTGAACTCGGCTATGTGGCGCCCCGCAACTCCGTGCGCGCCCTGGGAGAGGTGCTGGATGCATTCCTGGCTTTGCCGGTTGCAGAGACACCTTTCGCCATCGCCGTGCAACAACAGGATCTGGCCTACCAGCAACGGGTTTCCCGGCTGGTGGAAGAGACTCTCATGCCAGCCATTCAACGCTACCGGGATTACCTCGGCTCCGAATACCAGCAAGCTGCACGAGACAGCCTCGACGTTTATGACAGCCCGGGAGGTGAAGCCTGCTATCGTGCTTCGGTACGTTACTGGGCTACGCTGGATCTGGACGCAGAGGAAATCCACCGCATTGGCCTGGAACAGATGCAGCGCATCCTGGCTGAAATTTCCGAAATTGGGCAACGCAATTTTGGCGAGAACGATCCAATCGCCCTGTTACGGCTGGTGAAAACCGACCCGCAATACCTGTTCCAAAGCCGCGAGGAAATGATCGCCTATGCCGAAGCCGCCCTGGCCCGTGCAGAAGCACAAATGCCACTATGGTTTGGCCGCTTGCCCAAAGCACCGGTGATAGTCGAGCCTTACCCGGCTTTTCAGGAAAAGTCGGCCCCGGGCGGACAAGCGGTGGCAGCCGCCGCAGATGGCAGTTCGCCGGGCAAGTATCTGATCAACACGTACCAGCCGGAAAAACAGAGCCGTGCCATCCTCGAAGCCACTGCATTCCACGAAGCCTATCCCGGCCATCACACCCAATTCACCATTGCCCAGGAACGCACCGACCTGCACCCGATTTCCCGCTATTTCTTCCTGTCCGGTTTTGGTGAGGGCTGGGCGCTGTACACCGAACGCCTGGCAGACGAAATGGGCCTGTATTCGTCCGATCTCGATCGGCTGGGCATGTTGTCCAATGAGGCCTGGCGAGCCGCCCGGCTGGTGGTCGATTCGGGTATGCACGGCAAGGGCTGGTCTCGCGAACAGGCCATCGACTACATGAATTCACACACCTCCAATCCGGAGGCGCTGAACATCGCCGAAGTGGATCGCTACATCGCAGTTCCCGGGCAGGCCACGTCGTACCTGCTGGGCGCACTGGAAATCCGCCGCCTGCGCGAACTGGCTGAAGCCGAACTCGGTGACGGTTTCGATATCCGCAAATTCCATGATGTGGTGCTGGAAGACGGCGCCATTCCGCTGACCCAACTGGAAAACAAGATCAAGCAATGGATCGAGCGCTGAGCTGCAAGCCCAGCCAGAATCCCTCAAGCACTACTGAAGATCTCCTGCAGCACAATCCTGCCTTCGAAGGTTCGATCCGGGGCCTGTTTGCCTTCGACTATTGGTATTTCTCAACCAACTTCGCGATTTTCAAGAGTTTCCTGAGTATTTCCTGAGGAATTCCTGAGGAATTCCACATGTAATTGCCTGCACCGAAGGCCATATTGAACCCACGGAATTTCAGAAACCGGAGATTCAATAGTGAAAATCATCAACAGCTCCCGGATTGCGGGTGTCAGAGAAATCGAATCATTCAGCTTGAGCCGCCAATGGCTGATGGCTATTGCAGTCTTCATGATCACGGCTTTGTTCTTCTCCAGCCCCGCCCGGGCTGAGTTCTCAATGCTGGCAGGGGCGTTTGATGGCGGAGAACCCAAACTGGGCGCATATAGCTGCGGTCCTGGCAGCGCTGGCACACCCTATCAAACCGTTGATTTCTCAGTTTCAGCAGACGGCGTATATGGCTTTACCAACGCATTCTCCAGTTGGGATTGGTGGGATGGCGATATTTTCGGCTACGGTTTGGATGTTTGGGCCGTCATATACGATGGCTCGGTCAATTTGGATTTTCTTCACGAAAACTGGTTGGCAGAAGTGGGCAGCTCGTATTACCAAGCCCACGTCCCGCTGAAGGCTGGCAGGTCATACACTTTGATGCTGGTTGGTTTCTGCGTTACCCCAGCCGCCTCGGGGACATGGGTAGTCATGCTGGATGGTAACGGCGTGGTTCAATCTGAGGCCAGGAGAGAAATCCCGGAGCATTCCACTGGTCGCTTTGACGAGGCCACGGCCACGGCCAGAGGACGCTGCGGCGAAAAGCTGCTGAATCTGGACGTTGCATACAAGCAGACAGGGCCCATTCGGGTGGCGAGCAGTGGTACTTACTATTTTTCCAATGGAAACCCTGCTGAATCGGTTAAAACCTGCCAGGCGATCTACTCTGCACCGCTTGACCCGAGCAATGTCGAAGCCCACCTGGTTGGTAGTGGACCATTTAGACCTGGATTAGAAGCTTATGAATATGGATTCGTAGACATGGGTCAGTGGGCAATTGAATTACAGGCAGATACGGACTATTGGTTGGTCACTCAACCGGAGGTCGGGACGACCACATCGGGATCCTATTTCTTTGTCATGGCGCCACCGGCACCTTTTCGTATCAATCCGGGCCTGACCGGGCTTTGGGCTGACCGGAGTACTCCAGGGCAAGGCATGTATCTGGATGTATTCAACAGCATTGATTCAGTCTTCATGGCGTGGTTCACCTATGACCTGCAAAGGCCTGGCCCCGGAGCCAATTCCGTGCTGGGTGATCCTGGCCATCGATGGCTGACGGGTCTTGGCGCAATCGACGGCAGCAGCTCGGAAATTGAAGCGATGTGGACAGCCGGCGGCCTTTTTGACTCCAGCAACCCAAAGCCGTCAAGAAGTGTGCGCGGGCATGTCAGGCTGGAATTTGACAGCTGCATCTCTGGCCGGGCGATCTATGACTTTGGGCCAGCATCGGTCAGTGGCGTTGTCAATCTGCAACGGCCTTATGAAGATGCCTTGGGCATAGCTCAGTGCGAGCAATTTAACCAGGGGCCCGGTATACCCGGGCCGTTGTAGCGGTCTGGCTTTCTCGTTGTTGTCTTTAATCAGGTAATTCTGGAATTCTGGAGATTGATCATGTGGAATTGGTCATTGAAAATTGGGCTTTTGGTTGCAACCCTGGCGGTGTCTCAAACTTTGCTGGCCGGTTATTCTGTTCTGGCCGGAACGTTTGAAGGCTCGGAATCAAAAACAAAAAGTGTCTGGCCAGATTATGAGGATCTGCCGCCAATCGCCACACAACAAATCAAATTCACTGTGTCCACAGGCGCCACCTATCGCCTGGAAGACGTCTATGATTATTGGAGCTTCCAAAACGAAGGTAACCCGGGTTTAAACATGATCACTGCCCTTTACCAGGGGGGCTTTGATCCACAGCAACCGGCACTCAACCGCCTTGGCTCGGACCAGTATTCTACCTGGCCCCGCCAGCTACAGGCTGGAATCGAATACACGCTGGTGCTGCAGAGTCCATCGCTCAAACCCAAGGGTGTTTGGACTCTGGTAATGAACGGTCCTGGTGAGGTGAATTCCACAGCGAGGGTCGATACTCCCACCCTGGGCCAGGGAAAATTCTCTGGTTCTGAGCCAAAAATTGAGAACCCATGTTCTGGCGCTGCGGCGATTTCCAAAGTGGAAGGGCCCTTCAGGGTATCGCGCCAGGGAGTCTACTACTTCACCAATTTGTCTTACCTGAGCACAGCATCTGAAGCTTACTGGAGCACCAATCTGTGTTACGGAATCTACTCGGTACCACCGAATCCGCAAAACCCTGAGCTCAATAAAATTGGGGTTTCCGCGCACAACCTGAATTATGTGAACTTGCAGGCTGACACAGATTACTACCTGTTGGTTCAGTCAACAGAAAACCAGCTGCTGGATTATTTCTTCCTGATCGTGCCGCCTGCACCCTTTGCAATCAACCCGTGGATGTCCGGTTTGTGGGCCGACCCGGAAACGGATGGCCAGGGTCTGATGCTCAATGTTTACCCATCAATTGATGCCCTGCACCTGGCCTGGTTTACCTACGATCTGGAACGGCCAGGAAATCAGATGACGGCGCAACTGGGCGAACCGGGTCACCGCTGGTTAACAGCTTTTGGTGGCCTTGAGGGAGCAGGTTCTCAAATGACCGTTACCCGCACCCAGGGTGGGGTGTTTGATGCTACGCAACCCGTGCCTCAGCAGATTCAGGATGGAAGTATCCAGTTGAACTTTAGCAGCTGTACTGAGGGCACTCTGGCTTATGACCTGGGTTCTGCCAACACCGTTGGTCAGCTGATTCTCAAGCGGCCGTTTGAGGATGCCGCCAACATCGATCGCTGTATCCTGGCGAATACCGGGCCGGGCATTCCGGGGCCACTTTAGTCAGGTAACAATTTTTCGCGCGGCCGCAACGAATTCTTCGTCTGATCTGGTTTTCTGGTGCTCACTTGGAACCACCAGGCCACGCTGCACAGCGGGCCGTTCGTGAATGGCGGCTATCCAGCGTTCGAGGTGGGTCAGTTCCGAGGTATCCACGCCCGACCAGTGCGCCGAACGCGCCCAGCAGAAATTGGCTATATCAGCGATGGAGTAATCACCTGCCAGGTATTCGTTATCAGCCAGCCGTTGGTTGAGCACGGAGAGCAGGCGATGTGATTCATCCTGGTAGCGTTTGATGGCGTAAGGGATTTTTTCGGTGGCGTAACGGTAGAACACATTGGCCTGGCCCATCATGGGCCCCAGGCCGCCTTTCTGGAACATCAGCCACTGCATGGCTTCAGAATGGTGTTTGAACATCGAGCGCGTATTGGGTGGCAGGAACTTGCCGCATTTGTCCGCCAGGTAGATCAGGATGGCACCCGACTCGAACACCGGAAAGTCATCCTCAGAGTGATCAACTATGGCCGGGATACGGCCAATCGGGATGTTCTGGAGGAACCATTCGTGCTTCTGCTCCAGCTTGCTCAGCGCTCTTCGGCGAAGGCTGGGCGATGTATACCGAACGTCTGTCCGATGAGATGGGTCTGTATTCATCCGATCTGGACCGGCTGGGCATGTTATCCAACGAGGCCTGGCGGGCAGCACGCCTGGTGGTTGATTCGGGTTTGCATGGCAAAGGCTGGTCGCGTGAACAGGCCATTGACTACATGAATTCCCATACCTCCAACCCGGAGGCACTGAATATCGCCGAAGTCGATCGCTACATCGCAGTGCCAGGGCAGGCCACGTCCTACCTGCTGGGTGCGCTGGAAATCCGCCGCCTGCGCGCATTGGCTGAAGCGGAACTCGGTGATGACTTCAATATCCGTGAATTCCATGACCAGGTACTGGAAGACGGTGCCATTCCGCTGACTCAGCTGGAAACGAAGATCCGCCAGTGGCTTGATGCTGGCGGTAATTGACCCGAATACCTGCTGAGGGCATTTGGACATCTGGCCGTCCGTCAGCAGCTTGACACTATCGAGTCATTGATTATGATGCAATCATTGATTGCACATGGGCGTCTTCAGCATGGCCAGCATTACCATCAGAAATCTGGATGATCAGACCAAGGACCGGCTGCGTGTGCGGGCAGCACATCGACGTCGGTCCATGGAAGATGAAGCAAGGAACATACTGCGGGAGGCACTGGCAAGCGACAGTGCAGGTCCGGTCAATCTGGCCCAGGCGATTTCCGGCCGGTTCAAACCCCTGGGAGGTGTCGATCTGAAACTCCCGGTTCGTGAATCCATGCGCGAACCTCCTTCGCCAGACTCGTGATCCTGCTGGACACGAATGTTTTGTCGGAGCTGATGAAGGCGGCACCGGCAGCAAGCGTCAGTGAATGGGTCGCCACACAACCCGCATCGAGGCTCTACATCACCGCCATCACACAAGCGGAGATTCTTTACGGTATCTGGCTGTTACCCAAGGGGCGTCGTCGCGAACGGATTGCGATGGCTGCCGGGGCAATGTTCGATGAGGACTTCAGTCAGAGGATACTGGCATTCAATTCTGCTGCGGCGACAGCCTATGCCGAAATTGCCTTTGTGCGGCGCAAGGTGGGCCGTCCGATATCGCAGTTCGATGCGCAGATTGCGTCAATAGCCCGCTCGACCGGTGCCGCACTGGCAACCCGAAACGTCGACGATTTCGAGGGTTGCGAGATTGAGCTTATCAATCCCTGGTAGCAGATTTCGCTACGGCGCAGCACGCGCCTGCACCAATCCCATAAACTCATACAGCCCAATCGCCAGGATATCTGCTTTCATCGGGAATGAATCCGACTGGGCATGCACCACAAATTTTCGAGCGGGGTTGATGTCATCACACGCTTCATGGAACCCCCGCTGCACCTTGGCCGAGGGACTGCGCTTGATCTCGACCGCCCATATTTCCTGCAGACTGCCGGCAAACTCTATGACCAGATCAATTTCTGCACCCCCTGATGTGCGGTAATAGAATGTCTTCGCTCCTTCGGGCAACACCGCATGGACGTTTTCAATCACGAACCCTTCCCAGCTTTTCCCCACCACCGGATGCCCCAACAGATCGTTATAGCTACCGATATTCAAAAGCCCATGCGTAATGCCACTATCGCGGACATAGACTTTCGGTGATTTCACCAATCTCTTTTTGATATTCCTGGTGTAGGGAAGAAGTTTGCGGACCAGCAGTAAATCCACCAGAAGATCGATATAGCGCCCAACCGTCACATTGGAAATTTCTAATGCACCCGCCAGCTTGGACGCGTTCAGGTTAGTCCCTTGTGCATGGGCGAGCATGATCCATAGACGCTCCAGCGTTTCAGCAGGAACGCGCGGCCCCAGTTGAGGAATATCGCGCTCAAGGTAGGTCTTGATGAAGTCACGCCGCCAACGCAGGCTATTGGCATCGTCTTTTGCCAGCAGGCTTTCCGGAAATCCACCGCGCAGCCATAACTGGTTAAGTTTTTCCAGGTCTGTTGTGTTTTGCAGGAATTCCAACGCATCAATGGGGAAAAGCTCAATGTAGGAAATACGCCCTGCCAGGCTTTCGCTGGACTGACGCAGCAAATCAATGGACGCCGATCCCAAAAACAGAAAGAGCCCGATCTTGTGTCCCCTCCGACGTTCAGCATCTATCAACCCGCGAATGGGTGCGAAGACATCAGGAAGGCGCTGCACCTCATCCAGAATAATCAGCTTATCGCTGTTAGCCTGGTGAAACGCCGCAATATCCTGAACCTTCTGCAAATCGGTGCGGTTTTCCAGATCAAGATAGAGCGAAGGTAGCTCCTCGCTGATAATAAATGCCAAGGTGGTTTTTCCAACCTGGCGAGGTCCCATCAGGGCGACTGAAGGACTATTTTCCAATCGATCCCGAATCCGGGCCTTGATTCGTCTATTGATCATTCGTGTAAATCTAACACAATATATTAAATATACATAGATAAACAATCTATTTGCTTACGTGTACTTGCTGGTACAGGGCCAGGAACGGGACGCTGCGCTGCGAGATCGAGTTGATCAATCCCTGGTAACAAAAGGGTGACAGGATGAGGCTGGGGGTCAGGTCACAATTCGCCGCGCTGCAGCGACGAATTCATCGGCTGAACGGGCTTTCTGGTCCTCGGTAGGTATTTTCAGGCCGCGCTGCACGGCAGGGCGATCATGGATGGTGGCAATCCAGCGGGTCAGGTGTGGCAGATCTTCCGTTGCAACACCCGACCAGTCCGCTGAACGGGCCCAGCAAAAATTGGCTATATCGGCGATGGAGTATTCTCCGGCCAGGAATTCATTATCGGCCAATTGTTTATCCAGGATTTCCAGCAGTCGGCGTGATTCATCCTGATAGCGCTTGATTGCGTAGGGGATTTTCTCGGTGTGATAGCGGTAAAACACATTGGCCTGGCCCATCATCGGGCCGAGACCGCTTTTCTGGAACATCAGCCATTGAACCACCCGTGAATGCGCTTTGAGTGTTTTCGGCGTGTTCCGCGGCATGAACTTGTCGGCCTTGTCACCGAGGTACATCAGGATGGCACCGGATTCGAACACCGCAAAATCATCCTGTGAATGATCGACGATGGTGGGGATGCGGCCATTCGGGTTGAGCTTCAGGAACCAGTCCTGCTTCTGTTCCAGCTTGCTAAGAGCGATGGCGTGTACCCGGTAGTCCAGCGCACATTCCTCCAGCATGATGGAAGCCTTGTAGCCGTTGGGTGTGCCGGCGGTGTAGAGGGTAATCACAAAATCTTCTCCAGTTTCTTCAAGCAGACAAACAGACCGCGATGGTCAGCAGACCATTTCATCCGCTGGGTCTGGCCAGCCAGGCCAGCAGCGCGGACGAAGCTTCTTCCGGTGCCTCCAGGGTAACCATGTGGCCACTGCCCGGGATGATACTCAGGTTCGATCCGGTAATGCTTTGCGCCAGTTTTTCATGCAAAAAGGCCGGGCAGATCCGGTCTTCCTCACCACAGAGCACCAGTGTGGGGCAACGGATATCGGCCAGCAAAGGGCGATAATCCCGGCGGGTATTCAGCGCCTGACATTGCTGCAGGAATACATCAGGCCCTTGCAACAAAGCCATGTCGAGTATTTCCCAGAGCAGCAAGCTGTCAGCCTGCAATGCCTTGCCGAGATAGTTCGGCATCAATTCATCGCGCAGGACTTCACGCAATTGCCCTTGGCGTACTCGCTCCATCTGTGCCAATCGCGGTGCCTGTCGCTCCGGTTTTTCATTGGCTGCATTGGTGCCCAACAGGGCCAGGCGCAGCACACGCTCGGGGGCCTGGCGCCAGATCTCCAGTGCTACAATGCCGCCCATCGAAAAGCCCGCCAGGGAAAATTTCTCCGGGGCGGATTGCAGCGCCAGCCGGGCAATTTCCTCAATGCTGTCGGCGGTGGTGATATCTACTACCTGGATGTCGGAACAGCGCGGGCGTAAGGCGGCCAGCTGATGACGCCAGAGGCGCTCATCACACATCATGCCGGGGATCAGCAGCAGTGGGGCAAGTTGCTCATTCAAAGTTCAGGTTATCTTCAGGCAGCGCGAGATTTGGTAGCCCGGTCCAGGTCATAGCTTGCCTGAAGATTCATCCACAGCTTGGCTGAAGTACCTAGTGCTTCGGACAGGTCGATGGCTGCATCAGCCGTAATCCCGCGCCTGCCACGAATGAGCTCATTGAGCCTGGCTCTGGTCCATCCCACTTTTTCCGCGAAAGCGGTTTGGGTCATTCCCAGTGGCTGAAGAAACTCCTCGAGCAAAATTTCGCCAGGATGAAACGGATTTTTTGGCTGACTTGTCACGGCATTACCTCCTAATGGTAATCAGTTATCAGAACTCGATAACATGTCAATGAGCACAAAAAACTACTGAAAGTCCCGTGGAATAGTCTCAGTCCACTTTTTCTCACGCACCAACTTGCCGTTTTCTTTCAGGCTGCGGAAGTACTCGTAATAGAAATTTTCGGCATCGCTGCGGAAATCCAAAGCGCCTTCGAACAACAATGTCCGTCCCTTGGTTTCGATGGTGATGACGTGTGTGCCACGCATGGAGGCGATCTCCGGGTGTTCATCCGAAGCTTTGTGCTCGATGGTTTCGCGGTAGGTTTCGGTGCCCCAGGGGTATTGATCAGCACCGCCGCTGGTGGCCTTGATGGTCACCTCGCCAGTTTGCGGATTGCGATTCACCGAGCTGATTTCACCATAGCCTGAAGCCGTGCCATCGCTGGTGGGCAGTGCGGCAAAGCCTTCCGCGCCCGGATATTCCACCGGTTTCAGAAACTCAGGTCCGGGCGATTCACTGGGTGGCAGCACCGGCAGGATCAGTTGGGCAGCCTGTTCGCCACCCAACTGTAGCGAGGTAATCACAGGATAAGGCGTGGGCCAGAACATGGGCCATTGGGAATTGCTGATCGACAGCCTGATGCGATGTCCGGGTTGGAATACCCAGGAGGTGAACAGCATTTTGATGTCCAGCGGGAAGAACTCTCCCGCAACAATATCTTTTGGCTCGCGGGCCGATTCCCGATGCGTGCCATTGAAACCTTTACCGGTGATCAGCGTCACCCGGCCATCGGGTGCTACATCCGACAAACGCACAAACCAGTTGGCCCGTGTTGCATCCGCTGCCACTTTCATCAGTACCTGCGGCATGCCGAGGATGGCGGTTTCCTCTGTCAGCACAGGCGTCTGGTAAACCAGGCTGTAGGCATCGGTGCCGCGCTGGTCGTGCGCAATATCGCCCCACCACATCACCGGGCCACTGGCTTCGAAGCCGGTGGTGGCAAAGTTTTTAAGCTGGTGCACGCTGGAATCCTCCGGCTTCTCACCTAAGCCGTGATCCGCCTGCGCGTAGAGCGTGCGGTAATCGGTATCGGCCAATGGCCAGCCATCCACCCAGCGCCAGCTGCCGGGTGCAAATTCCAGCACAGGCCCAGGTGGATGCCATTCGCGCATGTACACCGCAAAGGCTGGTTCATCCATGATGCCGGTGTCGATATCTTTCAGCCAGTAATCCAGCCAGCGTACCGCTTCATGGCGCCATTCCATGCCCGGCTCCGGGTAAGGCTCATGCGGAAGGGCATGGATCCAGGGTCCGATCAGGGCCTTGACCGGAGCGTCCTTTATCTTCTCGAGCATGCGTGGCAGAGAGTTGCGATAGCCGTCATACCAGCCGCCGATATGAAAGGTGGGGATTTTGATGGTGTGGTGCCGGTCGCGCCATGAACCACGATCCCAGTAAGGCCCATCGCGCTGCTGCCGTTTGTGCGACAACACCCAGGGCTCGGCATCAAAGCGATTGTCGATCCAGTCCTGGTCCAGCACATAATCAGGAGCGCCCGGCATGGCGTTGAAAAGCTCGGCGGACATCTCCCAGGAATCCAGATGCATGATGCCATCGATGTAGTGGACGTCTTCCTGGTACAGATCTTCAGTGGCATCAATGGCGATGATGGTTTTCAGTGCCGGATGGCCGCGACCTGCCATCTGGATGGCATTGAAACCACCCCAGGAGATGCCGAACATGGCCACTTTGCCGCTTGACCACGGCTGTGCCGCCAGCCAGCTCAGTACCGCATCACCATCCGCCCATTCCTGGTCCGAATATTCATAAGGTACCAGCATGCCATCGCTGTTGCCGGTGCCACGAATGTCTACCCGGGCCACCACGTAACCGCGTTCGACAAAGTAAGCGTTCATGCTGGAGTTGCGATCCAGCCCTTCGTCTTTGCGGTAAGGCAGGTATTCCAGCAGGACGGGAAACTTTTGGCCCTCAGTTCCGCCTGTGGGTATGAACAGATCGACCGCCAGATTGATGCCATCGGGCATGGGAATTACGGTGGTCTCGACGCGCATGCCGAACTCGGCAGCAGATGGTGGCTGGACCGCATGAACAGGGGCGGTAGCCATGAGCAAGCTGAAACACAAAAAGCTGACGCACAACCAGCCTTTCCGCAATCTCTTCAGCATCATTTCGGGCACTCCTTCAAAAGGTTTGGGCTGGGAGTCGGCGTCTGCGCTAGTGTCGGGTCACGCCTCAAATGACGCGTGGGCGGACACCAGCCCGATCTACTCAGGTTTCGAAACGTAGCTCACTCCCTGAGTCTTGGCCCAATCATTGATGGGCTGCAGATGTTGGCTGGTGATGTTCTGCAGTTCTGCCTGGCGGGTGGCCCACTCTGTTTTCAGATCAGCCAGGCGTTCCAGCTGGCCACCTGTCACTGGCGCTCCTGTGTAATCAATCACATTG
>JANOGQ010000137.1:0-4244 GCA_031406105.1 Lysobacterales bacterium
ACACTGGCGTCGATCTGATCCTGCACTGCACCATCGCGGCTCCAGCCTCCAGCCATTTGTTCAGTGCTCAGTGTTCAGTAGTCAGGGTTCTGTGTTGTTACTCAGCGCCGACGTTTGAAGCGATCCCAGAAGGTTTTATGCACCAAATCGGTGAATTCACCCGCATCCAGGAAAGTGCCATGATCGGCTGGACAGACTTCATAAATAATGTGTTGCTGTTCTTCATCCGCCCGCTCCAGCATTTTCAGGCCACATTCCGGGCACTGGATGGAGTGGATACGATTGAACTCCCGGCCTACCTTGGCATCGCCTTCGTCGAGGATGAAATCAGCCATCCAGTCATCCTGGCGCAAAAGTTCGAGTTCACCGGTCTGGAACCACAAGCCCTGGCAGCCGGTGCAACGGTCAACCCGAGTACCATTGTAAGAAACTTCTTCCATAATCGCATTGCACTTTGGACAATCCATGATTCGCACTCCACACTCCGGGCAGGCGTTATTCTATGGCCGAAAGTCCAGAGGGGTCAAAACTTTCGGTGAAATGCCGCAACTTTGCAGTCCACGCCATTCACCGAATACACTGTAGCACCCCCAGATGATGGGGCAGAAATTGCCCTTAACAGCCGACTTGCAGGAACCCGACCATGGCCAATGAGTTTTTTTATCCACCCATTGCACCTTATGCTCACGGCCAGCTGAAGGTCACTGAGCCCCACCAGCTCTATTGGGAACAATGCGGTAATCCCGAGGGCGAACCCATCCTGTTCCTGCACGGTGGCCCTGGCGCTGGCTGTACTGAATTCGACCGGCGCTTCTTTGATCCGGGGCATTTTCGTGTGGTGCTGTTCGACCAGCGGGGCTGTGGCCGCTCACAAGCTGTGGGAGACCTGAGCAATAACTCCATGGTCGATACTGTCAAGGATATTGAGCAACTGCGCGAAATGCTGGGCATAGAGCGTTGGCATGTCTTTGGTGGCTCCTATGGCAGTACCATTTCCCTGTACTACGCACAGCAACATCCTGGGCGCTGCAAGAGCCTGGTGCTGCGCGGTATCTGGATGCTGCGCAATGAAGAAATCGACTGGTGGCTGTACCAACTGCGTTTCCTGCAACCTGAGCTCTGGCAAGTGTTCGCCGACTTCATCCCCGCTGACGAGCGCCATGACTTGCTGGAAGCTTATTGGCGCCGGCTTACTGGCGACGACCCGCAGGTGGCGATGGCCGCCGCCAAACACTGGGCTGTTTACGAAGGTTCCTGTTGCACCCTGCTACCCAATCCGGAGTTCAGCAGCCACTTTGCCGAAGACGCGGTAGCCTGGGCGGTGGCCCGCCTGGAAGCACATTATTTCCGCAATGTACAACCCGTACCGGATACTCAACTGCTGGATAATGTGAGCCGGATACGTGGCATACCCGCCTTCGCGGTGCACGGCCGTTACGATATTGTCTGTCCGGTCAAGAGCCTGCTGGACCTGGCTGGAGCGTGGCCGGAACTGGACTGGACCATCGCACCCCAGTCGGGCCATTCCTCACACGAACCTGAAATCACCTGCGAGCTGGTGGCGGCGACCCGACGCATCATGCAATCGGGTTCGCCACAGCGGAACCCGGCCGCTCGAGTTGGCCCCAGTCGGCAATAGCCTGGTTGACCAGATCCGGGTGAGTTTCCATAAACCAGTGCCCGCCACCAGCGATACCGATTGAGCGTCCACCGCTTTCAGCAACGATTTTCAGCCAGCGTTCTGAGTGAAACATGACTGGCTTTGCCTGGCCATACAGAAACAGGACGGGACAGCCCGGACGATAATAGCCCAGCAGACTGCTCCTCCAGCGCGGCAGCAGCATGCCGCGCCAGAAATAGAAATAAGGGTAATTGCAGCGCGACCGCAGATCTGCCTGCTGTCGCCTGGGAACACGAATCAGCCGCGCCAGCGCACGTGAGAAAAAGTTGCCCAGTGAGGGCAAAACACCACCTGTCAACCAGCAAATAATCAAGGTCCACTGATAGCCGATAATGAACAGCACTTCTTTTAAGCTGCCAGGCTTGGCATGACCACCTATGTCCAATGCCACCATGCGGGCGACGAGTTCGGGATGGCTGCGTTCCAGCAGATACCCCAGATAAGCTCCCCAATCATGCGTCACCAGTGTCACCGGGGCATTGTCTTGCTGGTGCTTCCTGAGGGTGGAGGCCAGGCCGGCAACCAGCTGTGGAAAATCATAGCCGCCGGATTTGACCGACTGCCCGCCAAAATTGGGCAAACTGACTGCTACGCAATAGAACTGTTCACTGAGTGCAGCAAACTGCTTTCGCCACAGGCCGGCATTGTCTGGCCAGCCATGAATAAAGAACAACAGGGGCTGTGCTGGATTACCCTGCACGGTCACTTCCATGCAGCTTGCAGCCGCGGCTTCAGTTGCTTTCATGGCTGGCGCTTCTCCCCGGTGAATGTGGGCAAGACTGAGCTTGCAGGTCCTGCTGATCTTCTCATTTAAGGAAGCTCTGATTAATTCGTCCCTGAAGCATCAGAGCACGCAAAACAAAAAATGTGATTTTTGTTCTGCTTCATTTTCAATGATTTACAATCATAGAAAATGGCGGTACATCCTTGTACCGCGGCAACTCTGAATAAATCAGAGTTGCCTTAGATCACAGCTCTCCATCGCCTGTTCCATTATGGGCGGTGATTTCCGCCTGATTCAAGCTTTTGGCCATCGTGTCGCGTCAATTCTCATTTTCCAGATTTTTTAAGCTGAAAAATCATAAGCCTATTCTCAGAAAGCTAAAGAGAAGTATAGAATGTGCCTGATAACTGTCGGAACAGACAGTAAAAACTAAAACAGGGAAGGAGAGGGACATGCTAAACCGCATCAGCTTTACCGCAATATTTGCCCTAGCTTTAATCGCCAACTTACCCAGCCAGGCAGCCGCCCCAAAATTCAGTGACCTGCGGGGCAAGCCCAGCCTGCAATCCGCATCGGCCTTGGTAATGGATGACCTCGGCAATGTGATTTACGGCAAGGATCTCAATACCATCCGCCCCATCGCCTCCATTACCAAGCTGATGACAGCCATGGTAATCATTGATGGCGGACAGAATCTGGATGAAAAACTTACCATCACCAAAGAAGACCGTGACACCATCAAAGCCACTGGCTCCAGGCTGGCTTATGGTGCGAAGCTCAGCCGCAAAGACCTGTTGTTGCTGGCCGTTATGTCCTCAGAAAATCGTGCTGCAGCGACACTCGGTCGTAACTGGCCAGGTGGTACCAGCGAATTCGTCAAGCAGATGAACCTCAAGGCTGAAGAACTGGGCATGAGTAACAGTCGCTTTGCTGATCCCGCCGGACTGCATCCGGGCAATGAAGCCACGGCACGAGACCTGGGCAAGATGCTAGCGGCTGCACAGAATTATGATGTGATCCGACAGGCCAGCACCACGCAATCCAAAGAAGTCCGGCCATTTGCAGATCGCGGTCCCCTGAACTATGTGAACACCAACAGACTTTTGAAGAATTCCAACTGGGAAATTTCATTGAGCAAGACCGGCTACCTGAATGAATCGGGTCGTTGCCTGGTCATGCATGCCAAAATTGCCGGAGAACCGGTGTTCATCGTGCTGCTGAACTCATACGGCAAGCTCACCCCTTTCGGGGATTCCAACCGCTTGCGCAAGTGGATGCTGGCTGAAAGCAGCTAACAGATCCTAAGTGCCTGATATTACGCTTGTAAAGCGCCAAATTTCTGTGGCGTGCGGCACCAGTTGCAGGGTAAACTGCATGCGGCAGTTCAGTGTGGCGAGGATTTTGCAGCTACCCTGATTGCCTGAATATCCACCAGCAAGTGGAGCCTAAGCTTCAGGGAAGAACAAATGGCTAATCTTGTCCCCACGCGCTTTTTGCCGGGTTTTTTAGCGGGCTTTTTGCCGCGCTGTATAAGGCGCTGTTTGCTGATACTGTTGCTGACAGTTTCCAGTACTGCTTCAGCCCAGCAGCCGGGCTGTGGTCAATCCACTCCTGATGCAGTTTCCATCACTGCAAATCCAAAGACCGAAATCGACAGCCCTGCTGCTGCGGGGCTGCGGGTTTTTATCGACCCGCAAACCGGCGAGTTCATGTCTGAGCCGCCTGCTGGAACAGCCCCGGCTGTTGAGGCTACCGCGGCAGAACCCCGGCCTGAACTGGTGGAACAAGTCCGGCCAGATGGTTCGGTCATGGTGCGTCTGGATGATCGCTTCCAGACTC
>JANOGQ010000143.1:0-4352 GCA_031406105.1 Lysobacterales bacterium
GAAATCACCATGCGCGCCAGCCTGGAAGTAGAGCTGGATGTGGAAATCGGCCGTAAAGTCCTGACATTCCTGGACATCCTTGAAGATCTGGACGACACCCAGGCGGTTTACAACAACGCCGACATACCTGATGAGGCTTATGATTAGTTCGGGTCATCTGGCGTGTTTGAAAGTGGAACGGGATAGGCTGTGCGCATACTAGGTATTGATCCAGGTTCGCGCGCAACCGGCTTCGGTTTTATAGAAGTTCGCAATGACAAAGCAATCTGCATTGGCCATGGCGTGATCCGCACCGGCAGTGGAGAATTTCCGGATCGCCTGGGCGTGATTTTTGCCGGTATTCGGGATCTTCTGCGCGAATACCAGCCTCAGCAGGTCGCCATCGAATCCGTTTTCATCAGCAAAAATCCTTCATCGGCGCTGAAACTGGGCCAGGCCAGGGGCGCCGCTATTTGCGCTGTAATCTCGGAAGGCTTGAAAGTGGCTGAATATTCTCCGCGCTCGGTCAAGCAGGCGCTGGTGGGGCGGGGTGCGGCAGACAAGAATCAGGTACAGCACATGGTTGCGGTATTGTTGCAGTTACGCGAGCGCCTGGAGGAAGACGCAGCCGACGCACTGGCTGTGGCATTATGTCACCAGCACACCAGTGAAACACTGGCGCGCATGGCCAAAATGCAGGGATGAACACATGATCGCCCGCTTGTCCGGAACGCTGATTGCCAAACAGCCACCTGTGCTGATCATCGATGTGGCAGGCGTGGGCTATGAAGTCGAAGCGCCATTGAGTGTGTTTTATAACCTGCCTGAAATAGGCAAGCCCTTGTCTTTACTGACACACTTACAAATTAAAGACGATGGTCATCATCTGTTCGGTTTTGCCAATGAAAGCCAGCGGACCTTATTTCGCCAATTGCTCAAAATCAGCGGTATCGGTGCCAAACTGGCGCTGACCATATTGTCGGGCGCCACTCCGGATGAGCTGGCCCGATATGTGGCCGAAGCTGATTCAGCCTCTCTGACGCGCTTGCCAGGCATCGGCAAGAAAACGGCCGAACGCATCATCATCGAATTGCGCGACAAGCTGGATCATCTGTCTGTGTCCACTACGACACTGGGTGGCAACGCGACGGCGGTTCCGGCCAGCGCCGCGAGTGAAGCCAATCATGCGCTGGCTTCCCTCGGTTTCAAGCCTCAGGAAGCCAGTCGCCTGGTGCGTCTGGTATCCAAACCTGATATGAGTGCAGAAGACATCATCCGCCTGGCATTGCAGGCCACCATTCAAAAATGATTCAGTTCTTCAAACATGATCAAGTCTTGAGTCAGCCATGAACCAGACTTCTGGAGAAGATCGCGTTATTGCTCCGCTGCTGGGTGCCGAAGACCAGCAGCTGGAAACCAGCCTGCGTCCGCGCACCCTGGCTGAGTATGTGGGCCAGCCAGCCATGCGCGAGAAACTCAGCATATTCCTGGAAGCGGCCAAACGACGCTCAGAGGCTCTGGATCATGTGTTGATTTTTGGTCCTCCCGGCCTGGGCAAAACTACTCTGGCCCATGTGATCGCGAATGAGCTGGGCGTCAATCTGCGCCAGACTTCCGGTCCCGTCCTGGAGCGGGCGGGTGATCTGGCAGCCCTGCTGACCAATCTGCAGCCAAATGATGTGTTGTTCGTCGATGAAATCCATCGACTGTCACCGGTCGTTGAAGAAGTGTTATACCCGGCGCTGGAAGATTTTCAGATTGACATCATGATAGGTGAGGGACCGGCCGCTCGATCCATCAAGCTGGAACTGCCGCGCTTCACCCTGGTCGGTGCCACCACCCGGGCCGGATTACTGACTTCACCCTTACGCGACCGTTTCGGCATCGTGGAGCGTCTTGAATTCTACAGCGCCGAAGAATTGTGCCGCATTGTCAGACGCTCTGCCGGCATCCTGCAGATTCCTGTTGACGCCGATGGTGCGATGGAGATTGCCCGTCGTTCCCGCGGCACTCCCCGTATTGCCAATCGCCTGTTGCGAAGGGTACGGGATTTCGCCGAAGTCAAAGGCGATGGCTTCATCAATCATGCTATCGCCACCTCTGCCATGAGTTTGTTGCAGGTGGATAGCGAAGGCTTTGATACCATGGACAGGCGTTTGCTCAGGTTGATTATCGATACCTTTGATGGTGGCCCGGTTGGCGTGGAAAGCCTCGCGGCTGCCCTCTCGGAAGAGCGCGGTACGGTTGAAGACGTGCTGGAACCGTATCTGATCCAGCAAGGCTATCTGGCGCGCACTGCTCGCGGTCGGGTGGCCACATCCAAGGCTTACCGGCATTTGGGGCTTAAATCTCCCAAACCGGCAACGGACCTGTTTGATGAAACGGAAGCTTGAATGCCACGGAAATCGCCACATAAAGCGCTTAGCAGGGTAAAAAAGCACCCACATGAGTGAACCAATACAACAGCCATTTGTCTGGCAGGTACGGGTTTACTACGAAGATACCGATGCCGGTGGGGTGGTTTATCACGCGAACTATCTGAATTTTTTTGAACGGGCCCGCACCGAATTTCTGCGCGCACGGGGCGTACACCAGGAAACCTTGCGCCATGTGCACAATCTGATCTGGGTGGTGCTGGATATCCAGGTTCATTTTCGCCAGGCGGCGAAATTGGATGATGAATTGCAGGTAACGGCACAGCCGACCTGGGTAAAAGGTGTGCGGCTTGGCTTTCAACAACGCATAACAAGAATTGCGGATGGCATGGAAGTGGCCACCGCCGAACTGAGTGTAGCTATGCTGCACGCTGACAGTCTGAAACCGGCACGTATGCCGGCCTGGTTGCAATCGGAGTTGACGAATGGGTAGTGAAGTACAGATCTGGCAACTGGTGATGCATGCCAGTTGGCTGGTAAAAGGTGTGATGCTGATGTTGCTGGCAGCTTCAGTTGCATCGTGGATGATTATTTTCAACAAGCGGCAAGTACTCAGCAAAGCTCAGGCAGCTGCCGACAAGTTTGAGGAACAGTTCTGGTCAGGAACAGATCTGACCAAGCTGCATGAAGGGATCAGTTCTGGCCATCGGATTGCCAATGGCATGGAAAAGATTTTTGATGCGGGCTTTTCCGAGTTCACCCGTATGCGCCAGCAAGGCCGCATGACACCCAACGCCATGGTGGAAGGTGCGCAGCGGGCCATGCGCATTGCCCTGACCCGGGAGACCGAAGAGCTGGAGAATCGTCTGAATTTTCTCGCAACAGTGGGTTCGACCAGCCCTTATGTGGGTTTGTTCGGTACGGTCTGGGGCATCATGACGTCCTTCCAGGCTCTGGCCAATGTCAACCAGGCCACCATTGCCATGGTAGCTCCCGGTATTTCTGAGGCGCTGGTGGCAACTGCCATGGGATTGTTTGCAGCAATTCCGGCTGTTATTGGCTACAACCGGTTTTCCAACCAGGTGGAACGGCTGGAGGTGCGCTATGACAACTTCAAGGAAGAATTCTCCAGCATCCTGCAACGCTATGCTCACAATCTGAGCCAGGAGTAAGCGGCGATGGAGCCTGTAAAGGTCCGGGCACGTCGGCGCCCAATGGCTGAAATCAACGTGGTTCCCTACATCGACGTGATGTTGGTTCTGCTGGTAATTTTCATGATTACCGCACCCTTGCTGAATCTGGGTGTGGAAGTAGAGCTGCCCAAAGCTGACGCTGAGCCCATGGAAAATCAGCAGAACGAAGAGCCCTTGGTGCTCACCGTATTGCGCAATGGTGATTTATATCTGAATGCTGGTGGCGATATGGCGGGTATAGCCAGCGGTATGATTGATGCGGAGACCCTGGTCACCACGGTGGGAGCCATCGTGCGGCGTAATCCAGAGCTCGAAGTTCTGGTCGGTGGTGACCGCCAGGTGGAATATGGCCAGATCTACCAAGCCATGGTTTTGCTGCAAAAGGCCGGGGTTTTGAAAGTGGGTCTGATGAGTGATCCACTGGACGGGAATGCAGCTGCGGCGGCAGACCCAGAAAGCTAGGTAATCATGCGACGCAGTGCCAACCAAGCTTCTATGTGGCAGCCGTTTGGTTTGGCCATTGGTTTGCACGTGCTGCTTGCAGCCTTAGTTGTATTGAGCACTTTAAACTGGAAGCCCTTCAAGCACTCCAAGCCAGTAGCCTTGACGATTGAAGCGGTCATTGTCGACACTACGCAGCTTGCGCAACGTCGTGATGAAGCACAGAAGGCAGCTGAGTTGGCGCAGCAGAAGCAGCAACTGGAAGAACGTCGGGCAGAAGACCTGCAGCAACAGAAACAGGCTGAGCTTGAGCGGGAAGTTGAAAAACAGCAGCAGGCTGAACTCGACCGGCAAAAGCAGATCG
>JANOGQ010000149.1:0-10248 GCA_031406105.1 Lysobacterales bacterium
CACCTATATCAGCAAACGCCTGGTTGATCCCCATGTTCAGGGCTGGCAGAGCAATGTCATGGATCACCATTACAGCCGGTATATGTACAAGCTTAAATCGCGCAGCGAGGAGCCGCCATCTGCGCCAGCGGCCACGGGTGATCAGGAAGCCGGGCAAGCCGCAGCAGGGCAGGCCGAAGCTGGGAAAGACGAAGTAGGGAAAGATGAAGCAGGGCAGGCTGAAGCAGGGCAGGACGAAGCAGGGCAAGCAGAGGGAGAACAGAACTGATGTCGGGCCTGGGGCGTTTTGCAGCCGGCCGCCTGCTGGGCCTGGTGCCCACCTTGCTGATGTTGATCACCATCGCCTTCTTTCTGATCCGGGTGGCACCCGGTGGCCCCTTCGACAGCGAGAAAGCGCTGCCGGACGAGATTCGCCTGAATCTGGAAGCCAAATATCATCTCGACGAGCCTTTGCTGCAGCAATACTTCCGCTATCTTGGGCAGATTATCACGCTGGATTTTGGGCCATCTTTTCAATACAAAGACTGGACTGTCAGTGAACTGATTGCACTGGGCTTCCCGGTATCGCTCACCATAGGCGGGCTGGCCATGCTGCTGGCTTTTTTTGTTGGCAGCCTGGTAGGTATCGTCGCAGCCATGCGGCAGAACACGGCCACCGATTACACCGTCATGGGCCTGGCCATGGTGGGTGTGTCGATCCCCAACTTTGTCATCGCACCCTTTCTGATACTGGGGCTGGCGGTTTACCTGGGCTGGTTGCCAGCGGGTGGCTGGGAGTGGTCGGCACAGTACATGGTACTGCCGGTGATCACACTGGCTTTGCCGGTGATTGCCTACATTGCGCGCTTGATGCGCGGCAGAATGATCGAGGTGCTGCACAGCAATTACATCCGCACCGCGCGAGCGAAGGGTTTGCCGGAGCACCTGATCGTATGGCGTCATGCGCTCAAGCCAGCCCTGTTACCGGTGATCTCCTTTATGGGTCCGGCAACCGCCGGCCTGATCACCGGCTCAGTGGTGATCGAGCGGATTTACTCGATTCCCGGGCTGGGCAGCTATTTTGTACAAGGCGCTTTGAATCGTGACTACACACTGGTGATGGGGGTGGTGATTTTCTACGGCGTGGTGATCGTATTGCTCAATTTCATTGTTGATCTGCTGTATGCCTGGCTGAACCCGAAGATTCGTTATGAGCAAGCCTGAATGAATAAGCCTGGACAGAACATGATCGAGGATTCCAATTCCGCAGCCATAGAAGATGTCTTCGCGGCAGCACTGGCCGGGCCGGATATCCCCGGTCGTTCGCTATGGCGCGATGCCTGGCACCGCCTGCTGAAGAACAGGGCCGCGGTGGTCAGCGGCGTGATCATGGGGCTGATGATCCTGGCTGTTTTAATCGGTCCCGAACTGAGCCGCTGGGAAGGCGATTTCACCGACTGGGAAAACACTGCTTCGCCACCCAGCCTGGCCACGGGCCATTGGTTTGGAACCGACTCGGTAGGGCGTGACATCCTGGTACGAACACTGGAAGGAGGCCGGATTTCCTTGCTGGTGGGCCTGGTGGCCACGCTGGTCAGCCTGGTGATTGGCATCAGTTACGGTGCGGTAGCGGGATATTACGGTGGCACCATGGATCGCCTGATGATGCGCTTTGTCGACATCGTCTATGCCCTGCCTTTCATGTTTTTTGTGATCCTGCTGATGGTGGTATTCGGACGTCACATAGTGCTGATATTCGTCGCCATCGGTGCAGTCAACTGGCTGGATATGGCGCGCATTGTGCGCGGCCAGACCTTAGGTTTGAAAAACACCGAATTCATTGAGGCAGCTCAGGCCTGTGGCGTGCGGGACGGCGATATCATCCGCCGCCATATCGTGCCCAACCTGTTGGGGGTGGTGATGGTCTATGTGACGCTGACCATTCCGCAGGTGATTCTGGTGGAGTCCTTCCTCAGCTTCCTTGGGCTGGGTGTGCAGGAGCCCATGAGTTCCTGGGGCGCACTGGTCAACGACGGTGCGCAGGATATGGAATCATCCCCCTGGACTCTGGTGTTCCCGGCGCTGTTCCTGGCCACCACGCTGTATTGCTTCAACTACATCGGTGATGGCATGCGCGACGCGCTCGATCCCAAGGACCGCGCATGAGCCAGCTGCTTGAAGTGCAGGGGCTGGAAGTCAGCTTCAATACGCCTGATGGCGAGGTGACGGCAGTCAACGGTGTGGATTTCCAGCTGCGTGCCGGCGAAACCCTCGGCATCGTTGGGGAATCCGGTTCGGGCAAAAGTCAGCTGGTGCTGGCCATCATGGGTTTGCTGGCGGAAAACGGCAAGTCCAGGGGTTCTGCCCGTTTCAAAGGCCAGGAACTGATGGGCATGAGCCAGAAGCAGCTGAACAGCGTGCGCGGCAAAGAAATCGCCATGATCTTCCAGGACCCGATGACCTCGCTCAATCCCTTTCTCAGCATCGAGCAGCAGATGACGGAAGTGGCCATGCATCACCAGAAAATGGCCCACCGCCAGGCCCGTGCGCATGCGGTGGAAATGCTGCGGGCGGTGCGCATACCTGACCCTGAAGAACGGATTGATCAGTATCCCCATGAATTTTCCGGCGGTATGCGGCAACGTGTGATGATTGCCATGGGCCTTCTGTGCGCGCCCGACCTGCTGATTGCCGATGAGCCCAGCACCGCGCTGGACGTAACCGTACAGGCGCAAATCACCCGCCTTTTGGGCGAGTTGCGGCAAAAATCGCAAATGGCCATTATCCTTATCACTCATGATCTTGCGGTTGTGGCCGATATCTGCGATCAGCTGATCGTGATGTATGCCGGGCAGGTGGTTGAAAGCGGTACAGTCGATGATATCTTCTACGACCCGCAAAATCCCTACACCCGTGGACTGCTGGATTCGGTACCCCGCCTCGATCGGCCGGCAGATACCGAACTGCATGCCATCCGCGGCAATCCGCCCAATCTGCTGGATCTACCCGAGGGTTGTGCTTTTCGCGAGCGCTGTGATTATGCGCAGGATGCCTGCCTGTTAACGCCACCCTTATGGCGCAATTCCGGGGGCCGGAGCAACCGCTGCATACTGGGCTTGCCCGATGGAGAGCAGGTCATGCCAACCCAGCCCTTAACTCCGGAGGCTCAGGATCAGCTTCAGGCCGGAACGGAGGCTGGTTTATGAGCGATCCGGTATTACGCGTGCAGGACCTGACGGTGCATTTCAGCAGCGACAGTGGCAGCCTGCTGCATCGCCACAAACGCGTTCTGAAAGCGGTGGAAGGGGTCAGTTTTGATCTTCACGCAGGCGAAACCCTGGGCATCGTGGGTGAATCCGGTTCGGGCAAATCCACCCTGGCGCGCGCCATTCTCGGCCTGAGCAGGCCCAATCGCGGCCGGGTATTGTGGATGGGGGAAGACCTGACCCGCCTCGATACCGAGCAACTGCGCCTCAAGCGCAAGGAAATCCAGATTGTTTTCCAGGACCCCATTGCTTCTCTGAACCCGCGCATGACCGCTGGCGCCATCATCAGTGAACCTTTGACAACCTTCTATCCGCAAATGGAGCAATTGCAGATCGAAGAACGCACCCGTGGAATGATGAAAGTGGTGGGTTTGTTGCCCAACCAGATCAATCGCTATCCGCACGAATTCTCCGGCGGCCAGTGTCAGCGTATCGGTATCGCCCGATCGCTGGTGCTGAACCCCAAGTTGCTGATTTGCGATGAGCCGGTCAGTGCACTGGATGCCTCCATTCAGGCGCAGATCATCAACCTGTTGCGTGATTTGCAGAAAAAACTGGGGTTGGCGCTGATTTTCATTGCCCATGATCTTTCGGTGGTGAAACACATCAGTGACCGGGTGATGGTGATGTACATGGGCCGCAGCATGGAACTGGCGCAAAAGGCAGCCTTGTACCGGCGACCTTTGCACCCGTATAGCAATGCCCTGATGAAGTCGGTGCCCGTGCCCGATCCCCGGCTGGCGCGACAAATGCGCCATGATTTGTGGCTCAAGGGCGACATGCCCTCGCCGTATAATCCGCCCAAGGGTTGCGTGTTTCACGACCGTTGCCCCTTTGCGGTAAAGCGCTGTCAGGCCGATGTTCCGGCGCTGCGGCGCCTGGAACAGGGCGACTGGGTGGCTTGTCACCGGGCTGAAGAACTGGATCTCTCGGTGGAGCTGGCCCCCATTAGCACTTAAGAAGTTCGTCCGCTTTGTGACAGGCGCCGTAGTAAGCGGCTTGAGATACACTAACTCACCCTATGAGAGGACATTTCATGAACTGGTTGAACTCTGCAAATTCCCTTCTGCTTGCATTGCTGCTGGCAAGCTCAATGGCTCTGTCCCCCGTTGCTGAAGCCAGGACCAAAGTGGTCGACAGCTGGGAAAATAAAGACGCCAAGGAGAGCGCTCCGCAAAAAATCGCGGTTATCGCCGTATTGCCGGACGCCTTGACACGCAAAGCGGTTGAAATTGATGTCGCCAAGAAATTATCCAGCAAAAACCGCAACGTGGTCCCGGCCAGCAATTTGCCGGGGCTGAGTGGCGGAATTCGGGGTGAGATCAATACCGAAAAAGCGCTTAAAACTTTACTGGCAGATGGGGTGGATGGCGTTATCGTGATGTTTTATACTGGCGGCGGAGTCAGTGGCACCTATGTGCGTTCCGATTACTGGTTACGCTATGAAGGCACTGCCGTTGGATATGCAGGCTACAACTGGGGCCAGCCTTATTTTACCGATGTCTACTCGGTGCAGAAGGGTCCGGGATATGCTGATTTCAGCCAGAGTGCGCTGGTGGAATCATCCTACTACGATCTGAAGGCGCAGGTACCTGTTTGGCGCATCGTCACCGAAACCAAGGATCTGGAGCATTCAGATGCTGCCATCGCGATTGCTAAAAAGATCAACAGCGCCATGAAGAAAGCCGGCCTTTAAGGCTGGCTTTCCGGATGGCTTGCAGCGCTGGCAGAATTTATCGCGCTGTTACAACCGTGAGCCGCCCGATTTGACTACCCTGAGTCCAGCAGAGCTTCTGTGCAAGGGCAGCGAAAGCCTGTTGTCCCGGCCATTGTCGCCTGTGGAACTGAAGCAACTACTGGCTTATCTCAGGCTGCTGCAGCACTGGAATTCAGCTTATAACCTCACAGCCATTCGTGAGCCACTGGAAATGGTGACGCGGCATTTGTTGGATTCTTTGTCCCTGCTGCCCTGGCTGCAGCATGGCCCGGTGCTCGATGCCGGCACGGGTGCGGGCTTGCCGGGTGTGCCGCTGGCCATACTCAGGCCAGAGCTGGAATTCATCCTGCTGGACAGTGCCGGCAAGAAAATTCGCTTCCTGCGCCAGCTCAGGCGGGAACTGCCGCTGGACAACATTCAGCCGCTGCAGGCCCGACTGGAGGAGCATCAGCCCGAGCATCGTTACCGCACCATCATCAGCCGTGCCTTCTCCAGCCTTCGGGATTTTGCCGGGGCCAGCCGCCAGTTGATGACGCCTGAGACCCGTTTGCTGGCCATGAAAGGGCGTGATCCTGAGCAAGAGCTTGCCGATTTGCCGGGCTGGCTGCGGGTGGATTCTGTAGAGAAACTTGCCGTGCCGGGATTGCAAGAGCAGCGCCACCTCGTCATTATGTCCCTCTCCCAAAAACCCGATCTGTGAAGACCTGAACACTAGTGACCTGTAACAGCCAAATCAATACTGCCCGGGCGCGCCTCGCGCATCGATGCGGCCTTGCTCGTCGTCGCCATAGAGCGGGCTATGTCTCCTCCTCGCGCCTTGCCTCGATGGGCGATCCATCACCCGGATCAGTACCGCTTTGGCTGTTGCAGGCCACTAGATGCGCTGCGTAGCAATCGCCAATCAAAAAGGTGGTGTGGGCAAAACCACCACCTGCGTTAACCTGGCGGCCGCGCTGGCCAGCATGCAGAACCGTGTATTGCTGATCGACCTCGATCCGCAAGGCAATGCCACGGTGGGCTGTGGCATCGAAGGGCGAGCCCTGGAGCATTCGGCTTACGATGTGCTGCAGGGCGATGAAACCATCAGCCAGGTACGCGTTTCACCAGAAGCGCTGGGCTTTGAGCTCGTGCCATCCAATGGTGACCTGACGGCCGCAGAAATGAACCTGATGCACAAAGAAGGGCGTGAGTTTGCCCTGAAAAATGCGATCCGGGAAATTCGCGGTGAATACGACTGGATCATCATCGATTGCCCGCCTTCACTGAACCTGCTGACGCTCAATGCCCTGGCTGCCGCCGACAGTGTACTGATACCCATGCAGTGCGAGTACTATGCGCTGGAGGGTTTAACCGCCCTGCTCGATACGGTTGAACAGGTGCGCGCGAGCGTCAATCCGCGGCTGGAAATAGAAGGCCTGTTGCGGACCATGTTTGATGTGCGCAACAAGCTCTCCACTGCGGTGTCGGACCAGCTCACCGAAAATTTTGGCGAGCAGGTGTATCGCACGGTGGTACCCCGCAATGTGCGGATTGCGGAGGCGCCGAGTTATGGGCTGCCAGTGACGCACTATGATCCTGAGTCCAAGGGTGCGCTGGCCTATTTGAGCCTGGCTGGTGAGATCTTGCGCCGCCATGAAAAGAAAAATTCTGAACGATTGGCCAAGGTAATGAGTGGTAAGCCTGAATCCGGTCATGATATTCAGCCATGAATCCGGGAAAATCCAGAGAGTTATGACTGCACGTAAGAAACCGGCACTCGGCCGTGGCCTGAGCTCCATGCTCAGCCAGAAAACGCTCAAGCAGGTCAGTGATCGTGAATCCGGCGATCAGCTGAAAAAGCTGCCGCTGGATGCCATCCGTCCCGGCCGATTCCAGCCGCGTTCGGTATTCGATGCCGACAAGCTGGAAGAGCTGGCCAGCTCGATTCGCGCCCAGGGTGTGGTCCAGCCGGTAGTGGTGCGTGAAATTGCCGAAGGGCAGTACGAGCTGATTGCCGGCGAACGTCGCTGGCGCGCTGCACAACTGGCTGCCCTCGAATCCATTCCGGCGGTGATTCGCGATGTGTCCGACGAAGCCACCGTAGCCATGTCTCTGATCGAGAATATCCAGCGTGAAGACCTCAATCCGCTGGAAGAAGCTTCTGCGCTACGCCGCCTGATCGACGAATTTGCCATGACGCATCGTGAAGCCGCCGATGCGGTGGGGCGTTCACGCACTGCAGTTTCCAACCTGCTGCGCCTGCTGGAGCTGATGCAGGAAGTCAAAAGCATGGTGGATGGCCGCCTGATCGAAATGGGTCATGCGCGGGCTTTGCTGTCGCTGGATGCCGGTTTACAGATCAAGGCAGCCCGTGAAGTGGTGCAGCGCAAACTCTCTGTACGGGAAACCGAGGCACTGGTGCGACGCCTGCAGCAAGGCTTGAAGAATAAGCCGGGAGTCAAGGTGGATCCGGATATTCTGCGACTGCAGAATCGCCTCGAAGAACGCCTTTGCACCCAGGTGAAACTGCAGCATCAGTCTTCGGGTAAAGGCAAACTGGTGATCGCCTACAATAATAGCGATGAACTGGAAGGCATACTGGCGTACTTTAAACTCAAAGACTGACTTGTCCCCGGCCTCACCCTTTTGCAGAAGTATCGCTGCAGCCGATTCTGCAACGATGGCGTATGGATTCAGGAATTTTTGGTCCAATTGCCCGTAAAATAGTGCCAAGCCGAATTTTAGCCCCCGCAACATGAAATAAAGCTGCTGTGCGAATTGCCCCGGAATTGTGGGATTGGCACTGGGGTCGGACCTAAACATGGGGATGGCAATGGGGTCGGACCTAAACAATCCCTTATAAATGCTGCGGTTTCTCGTCGATTTTGGATTGTTTCAGGGCTTAAACGGTTCATTTGAACGGGCAAAACAGGGCTTTAACCGGGAGCTATTTGCCTGGGTGCACTTAGACTTTGATTTCCTCCACTCAAAACCCTGTGCTAAGAGCTTATATCAGGAGTATTTCTACAGTTTATGCTGCCATAACATGTACTTGTTCTGGTCCGACCCTGTCGGTTCCAAATCCTGTCGGTTCCGAACTTTTTAGCTTTTGAGAGCACGACGAATCTCCTTCAGGACAACTGCGGTGATGAGGCTTTTCTGGAGCGGCAATGCCGCTGGAGTGGGCACTCAAACGCCATGCCTGGATCCTGATGGGTGACTGGTGCGCTTTCGTCCGAAGCAGCACAACACTGAAAGCCCAGGTGCGCTATCAGGACACTGCCATTAATAGCTATGGATGCCTGGCATCAGGGTTGCCTGCTGCCAGTTGACCGGAGGCGGCTAACGGGTGACCCCAAATATTCTTCGCTGGTTACACCGCTCCCCCATGTCAACACTCATGAGATGACCCGCGCTGCCATAAGATCGGCTGCCTGGTTTGGCGACCGTGAGATAACTCTGATCCCAAATTTACTCAACCGGCGCGCTCTCGAAACCATCGCTGAAGATTTCCCCCGTGCAGGTTACCTCCCCACGGATGATCCAATCCGAAGAGACGCCTAGGGTGCTTGCGGCAAGCCAACCCGAATCGATGCGAATCCAGTTCGCGCTGGAAACCTGGTTGCCATCGGAGTCGCTCGCGATCGACGGCAGTTCACCGTGCTGGAATTGGAGGGCGATGCGGAACCGGGCAGGCACGTTTATCGAGAACGCGCGCAGATCGACCTGCGCGAGATTCGTGTCGTTCGCGGTGATCTGATAATCAGCGTTGTGCAGCGAAGTGCCCGGCGTGGCAGTGCCCGCGCTGTCGTCGAACACCTGCAAGGTGACCGTTTGTTGCCCGGACGCGCCACCGAACATAAAGCGCGCAAATTCCAGGCGAGTCGGCCCGCAGCCACTGGATAATGAGGCACCGGCGGCTTCGCCGGCGGCGAATCCACCCTGAAAGTTAGCGGCCTGACCAGGTGTGTAGCCGTCGTTTTTAACTTCGATAGCTGCCGCGTTGGGAGCGACACCGAGAAGTGCGACCAGTATCAGGAGGACAGGTAACATGAGAATATTATTGCACAAAGGTCCCATTTTTCGGTAAATCCGTAACCTCATGCCTGTTGCGCCGAGGACAAAATTGCGGCGGGATATTCCTGCGAAATGCTTGTTGGAATCATTCGTCGGGGTTCCTATTGTTGTGCAGATTGAAGTCTATGAGGTGAAGCATGCAGTTTATACCTGGGCCTGGGAAATATTTGGGGTCAGAGTGAGCTAACCCAGTTTATCGGACACATTAATTAAGCCACCATTGCATATTGCTGTTCCACTTGAAGTGGCGTTTTGTATCGCAGTGTTTCATGCGCACGTTGGCCCGCATCTGCAGCGGCAAGCCGCTCACTGCAGTGCTGACGCCATCCCGAATCGCCGTGGCCGCTGTCGCGTCCGCACCGTTGAACACCAGCGGCGCGTTGGTATTACTGGTATCCACGGCGCCGGTGCCGGTGGCCATCGCGCGCAGATCCGTATCCGTTCCTGCCGCGGCACCGCTGCCCAGGATGCCGATGAAGCGGGCACCGCGCGCCAGCATTGCCGGCAAAACGATAGTCGACCAGTTCGGAATCTTGTTGGTATCGCCTGTACTCAGGGGCGGCTCGTCAGTCGTGAGTAATACCAGTGGCAGCGCCCCCTCCCGGAAACACGGATAACCGAACGTTTCGAATCCCGCATTTCCCGCGGGCGACGTCGAACAACTCGCGCGGGCGGCTACGAGTGGGAAACCATAGGTACTGCCGCCGTCGCCGGTGATCGTAGCGTAGACTGAAAAGTTCAGGGGCTCCGCGCAGCAACCGGTAGGTTCCGTCGTGGGCAATCCGGAGAAGTTGGGGTTGGGCTGCACATCCACCCAGTTGCGATACGCTTCCACACCGCTGCCTGAGTATCCGACAGTCCCCGCTCCGGCCCATAGGTCGGCGATGCAGCTCCCGGGTGTACCGATGCCGAACGGGGGACACTGCAACTGGTCGACCACCGACGCCAGGTTGTTTTTGACGTTGGTGATCTCGGAGGACATCGAGCCCGAGCGGTCCAGAATGACGTACATGTCTATCACGTCGATGCGCGCGGTGAAATCGACATCGCCCGACGCCGGTTGCGGTGTGCCCTGGAAGGGCATCGTGAACACCAGCGCGTTGGTCGAGCGTTCGAAGCCGTTGGCGAAAATGTCCCCTTCCCCCGCGTTCGAGCTCGTGCAGGCTGCAAGTGCGCAGCCTGCTAAAAGGATAGACTTAACATGGCCAGACATGGTCACACTCCTTAGTC
>JANOGQ010000177.1:0-9363 GCA_031406105.1 Lysobacterales bacterium
GAACCGCCGGCTACCTTCTACGGTGATCGTAAGGGCTACTGGGTAGCAGATCCCAGCTGGCCATCACCGTATATCAGCGAGCAGGTGCTTTACCTCAACAGCGATCGGGCAGCGAATACCCTGGGGGGAAACGCAATGGCCAGCTCTGAGCTTGAGTATTCTGGCCTGCTCAGCCACAGCTTCCAATGCGGAGAATGGGGCAATTTCGGCAGCAAAGGCGAATTTCCACCCGACCAGCGGGGGGCCGATGGAGAGTGCCTGGCCTTCACCTCGGCGCCGGTTGAAGAACCCACTGTAATTCTGGGTAACCCAGAAGTCGAGCTGGACCTGGCAGTCGACCAGGCCAATGCCCTGGTCGGAGTGCGCTTGTGCGATGTGGCGCCAGACGGATCATCGGTGCTGGTGTCCTGGGGCCTGCTGAACCTGACCCACCGTAACAGCCATGAAGAGCCCGAAGCTTTGGAGCCCGGTAAGCGCTATCAGGTCCGCGTGCAACTGCGCATGGCGGGATATGAGCTGGCTGCGGGTCATCGCTGGCGGGTCGGAATTTCACCCACCTACACACGGCATGCCTGGCCTTCGCCGCAATCAGTGCAGCTCAGCCTGTTCACGGGTAAGGGTTGTCGATTGCTGTTGCCCAGGCGATCGCCGCAGGCAGGCGATCAAACCTTGCCAGCGTTTGAGCCGGCAGAGATTTCCCCGCAGCTTGCAACGCAGATGCTGCGTCATTCCCGGCGCTCGCACACGGTCACTCACGACCACGTGGAAGGCTGGATCTCGCTGGAGCAGGTCAATGACGAAGGCCGAATGTGTTTCCTCGACAATGGCCTGGAAACGGATCATTGCAGCAAGGAAACTTTCAGAGTGCGGGAAGGCGATCCACTATCGACCAGCCAAAGCATCCAGAACAAGTTTGAGTTCCAACGCGGCAACTGGCGGGTGCGTATCGAGACTGACAGCCAGATGACGGCCGATGCCACACACTTTCACCTGTCGAACCACCTGGACGCCTATGAGGGAGAAACCCGCGTATTCAGCAAGTCATGGAACCGGGTCATTCCACGCCACCGGGTTTGATGACAGAACTGCATCCAGGATGGGTGATGGGAGGATAGCCAGCACAAAAGCCCTCTTGCCAAAACTTCATAGTCAGAGGAAATACCGTAGGTAAAGGTTTGCATCGAAGAGGTCTGCGTTTCACAAAATTATTACCACCAAATTCAAGATACGACTGGACAATTCGAAGAATTCGCGAGGATATTCACTACAAACAATGTGCCTGCGCATTGTGGCTGCCTGCCACTGGTAACTCGAACCAGATGGACCCGGTTTGAAAAACCTGATCATCAGCTGCCTTTTCGTAGTCGTGTCGCTTGCTGCAAACCAAGCCCGGGGGCAAACCCTGAAGGGCTCCCCCGCGTCAGTCAAAAAGCAATACACGCTGGCCCAAACGTCCGGCTTCAAATTCATCCAGACATCCGGTAAAGCAGCAACGACTGTTAAGTCGGGAAAACTGCACAGGGTGAGCGCCGGCCCTTATCTGGAATTGCACAACCTGCCTTTGCCCCTGATTCAGATAATGGACTCCACCAGCGGCCATGTTTCCTTGCCTTTCACTTCCATCAGCGTCAGATATTTCGGGTTGAACCATTTCCGCAGAGCCTCATCGTAGCTCGGTCGCAGCTTCGAACGTTCATACCACAACACCACATGGGGATGATGGTTGTAGAGGCCGGATAGCTGCAAATGTTCCAGGCGCGTGAAGTACGGAATATAGGCAATATCTGCCAGCGAGAATGAATCATCCGCAAGCCACTCAGACTGCGCCAGGGCAGCTTCCATGTCGCCCATCAGCTTCCTGAAGCGCTTCACGGCCGGGGGAAAGAGCTTTGAGTTTACGCCCGAAAAAATAATGTCATGAGAGCGCTCGCGCGCAGCAAGATCTGGAATCAGATTGATGAAATCCCGCATTTCCTGCTCGGTGCGGCCTTCCATCTGCTGATAGCGAAAGGCAATGCAGCTGCTGAGAACGGCAGTGGCCGAATGCAAACCCTCATCCAGTTGCTTGGTCCACAAGCGCATGCGTGCCCTGGCCAGCGGACTTTCGGGGCGCAGAGCAGGCGTCGGGTAAGCATCATCCAGATATTCATTGATTACGGTGGATTCGTAAACAACCAAGCCATTGTCCACCAGAGTCGGAACCACTCCCAGAGGGTTCAGGTTCTTGATGTAGTCTTCTGTTCGGGTATCGCCTGCCCGAAGATTCATATGATGACTTTGCCAGGACAAGCCTTTTTCACAGAGCACGAGCCGAACTTTCTTGGCGCAGGTTGACATGTCGTTGTGATATAGCTCAATCAATGTGATTCACCTTAAAAGTGTTTGCAGGGGTGCTTTGCGGAAGCAGAACAACGGTCTTTTGCTCAAAATCAGTTCGCCCAAAATCAGTCACTAAAATCAATTCCCAAGAATCCATTTCCTAAAATCAAATCCCCAGAATCAGAGCCCCAAGATCAATTCCTTAAGAACAACACTCTCTTGTTCTATCAATACGGAAACACTTCTTGACCCGTACATCGTATGCGAAACAGTCAATTCACAGGCACCCGATCCAGGCTGCAGGCCATCGATTCTGAATTCTCCGAACTCGTCAGTCACGGCTGATCCCAACAGCTCGCCGCTTGAATGGAGAGCCACCCTGGCCTCAGCCAGACATTCAGTCACACCATTGATCTGCGCCAGCACCTCTCCCGCAACAAACACCCGGTTGTAGAGGTGCAGGTTTTTGTAGAGCACTCTCGGTTTGGTATCGAACTCGGGGTGAAGAGCCTCCAGCTTTTCAGCTTTGGCGATTTCGCCCATCTCTTCGTCGGTAGCCTGGATCGCCTTCAATGCACCCGTTGGGCAAGTCTGAACACACCTGGGCTGCTGCCAGCCCCGATCCAGGAGATGGGCATCAAATGACCAGATTTGAGGAACTTTGTGCTCCTCGTTCCACCAGATTGCCCCGTAGGGACAGGATGCAACGATATCGTGCCGGTTCACCGCTTTTTCCGGGGCAATGATGACGATTCCGTCCTTACGCTTGATTACCGCGCCATTGCCCTGCTTCACGCAAGGGGCGTCATCGCAGTGATTACACATGGTTGGTACGTAGGTGATATCAACCGTTGGATAAGCACCGCGTTCCTTCTTGAGAATGTTGATCCACTTATGTCCATGCAGTGGCTGGGGCGCTGAATAGCCAGGAAATTCATTGCCAACATACTCGTCTTTGCAGGCAATGAAGCAGTTATTGCAGTTAGTACATTCCGCCACATCAACAACCAGGTTCCACTTTTTCATCAAGCTTCTGCCCCGGCATGGAATTTTTCCAGCTCGATCAAACAGGAATTTGGCGCAGAGCCGGACGTTTTTGCGGTCATGGATCGCGACGGTGTCAGAATATTGGTGCAACCTCCAATATCCGGTGAGTTGCCGGGTTCACCCAGTGGCTGGTACTGGGATGATGACTCTGCGCTGTGAACAACGCCGGGAATCAACCTCTCCGTTACCACTGCAGCACAGATCACTGCCCCTCTTTCATTGAACAGTTTCACCAGGTCATGCGTTTTGATTCCGCGCGGTGCGGCATCTGCCGAACTGATACGTGCAACCCAATAGTAATGACCATTGATCAGGACCCGGTGTTCCTCGATGTCGTTGAGTATCGAGTCTTTACCATCACCCAGGGTGTGAAAGCTGAAGCGCGGATGGGGCGTGAGTAGTTGCAAGGGATAACGGACAAAAATGTCGCCGCTGCTCCGGCCCTCCCAGGAGGGGATGTAGTGATTCACGGGGGGACGTTCGGGATCCTGGCCGTAACGTTTCAGGCTGGAAGCCTCGAACTCAAACTTCCCGGACTGAGTCTGCAATCCTTCGAGATAGGTTTCCCCATACTCGCTGGGCAAGGGGCTGGGATCGGGAACATCCTTTTTCCTGCCCTCATAAAACCAGCGCATGCTGGTGGGAGCGCGGTTCTTGGCCTCGTGCTCAGGCGGAACAACGTAGTACCCTTTCTTCAGGAATGCATTCCAGGAAACCACTTTGGCCAGGTCAGAGCTCAGGAACTGCTCTCTGCACCATTGGATCTCGGTTTTTGCTTCTGCGAAATAGGAGCCTAGCCCCAGTCTTTTCGAAAGCTCCAGGAAGATCTGGAAATCCGATTTCGATTCACCCAAAGGTTCAATGCATTTGTGCTGCAGCGTGATGACGCGGTGGTTGAGTTGATTGAAGTTATGATGCCCGTATCCCCCCGCCGAACCCCATTCGCTGATGTCCGATCGTTCGAAGTTGGTACAGGCCGGCAATATGACATCTGCGAACATCGCTTCCCCTTCGTTCCAGATAGATTGGTTCACCACGAACTCAAGCCCCTCGGTCTGGTAAGCCTTTGCCAGCCGATTGGAGTTCATGGTTGTACCGAAATGTGAGCCGCCATACTTGTACAGCATTTTGATCGCAGAGTGCCCCGGCGATGGATAGGAAAATGTCGAAAACTGACCTTCCAGGGACTTGGGGTCTGTCGGATAGCCCATGGTTTTCCCATCGAGCAAAGCCTCCGGAATTCTGAGACGGGGTATTTTTTGTGTTGAAGTATTGATGCTGGGCAGATGCGGCATACGCTGATAATTCTGAACAGAATCCGCCGTCCCTTCCATGTCACCGGAAATACCGCCATCTGCATAGCCAGGGAAGTAAAACTGCATATCGAGCGGGGCGCCGGTGGTGAGATTGCCGAAATTGACACCCGGCCTGCCCCAACCCTGCATGGCCATCAGACAAACCATGGCCCGGGCCCATTGAGCGCCGGTTGCCGAGCGATTGGCGCCGCCAAAACCTGTGCCTTTTCCACCCGCTGCCAGGTAGGTCTTTTTCTTCGCCCACTTGCGTGCAAGGGCACGCACCACAGGGGCCTTGACGCCGGTTTCAGCCTGCTGCCATTCGGGTGACTTGGGAATTCCATCTTCCACGCCAAGAATATAGTCGCGGAACACATCAAACCCGGTCGTCCTGTTGTCGATAAAGAATGTGTCGTACAGGTCTTCTGTCATCCAGACATGGGCGATGGCATGTGCCAGCGCAGGACCGGTTCCCGGAATAATCGGTATCCACTTACCACCCAGCCAGGAAGCGGTTTCGTTCTTGTAGGGATCGATATGAACAGATTCTATGCCCAGCTGCCTGGCCCACTGCCGCCGAATCGTTCCTTCAAATGCAGCATAGGAGCCACAACTGGTTTCCGGGTCAGAGGCCCAATAGACGATGAGCTCCGCTTCTTTGAGGCAGTCCTCGATCAGGCCGTAGGGCTCTGCCGTTCCCATTCTCATGGTATGGCCGAAATGGTGCAGCGCGCCCCAGTACCAGCCTTCCCAGCTATCAGGGTTCAACACCATCTTGGTGTAACCGATGGAGTTCATGAAACGGATGTTGGCGCTCAGGTAGTAGCCAATGTTTCCCCAGGTATGATGGGAGCCATGGCTATTGAGTATCGCGCCATGCCCGTGCTCCCTTCGGACGCGCTTGATCTCATTCGCGGTGATGTCCAGGGCCTCCTCCCAGCTAATCTGAACGTAGCCGGACTTTCCCCGGTTTTGCGGATTTCTCTCACCATTCGGGTCGAAATCAATTCGCTTTAAAGGATGCAGCAGCCGATTCTTCGAGTAGACAATGGATTTCGATGCCAGCCCATGGGGGCTGATGGTGGTGTGACGGGGCGGGGTAAATACCTTCCCTCTGGCTTCGATGCTCCAGGGACGCGCATCGGTATCGTCGAACTCGAGATTGGTGATGCGTAAAATTTTCCCGTCTTTTACATAAACGAAAACCGGCCCGCCATTGGTTTGATTGACATATCGAATCTCACCATTATTCAGGCGAGTTCCCTGCTTCCAGTGCATTGTCAGCAAGGTGTTGAGCATGTTGGTGAAGTGAACGCTGAGTTCATCCGGGCCTGTCAATTCAAAAGCGAAATTCTTGGCGGCATTGGTTAGCAGGAGCGGATCCAGAAAAGGCCTCAGAATGACATAGACACTGCCGAACATGCCGGACGACATGTTCATCAGTATTCTCCAGCCGAGACCCGCGCTCTTGAACTGAATGACCACGTCCGCCTGCGGGTGAATGCCGCTGCCGGACTTTAGCTTTCCGTTGGCGAAACGATACCAGCGCCCCCGCGAGCCGTCCTTGACCCGAATCTGCGCAACAAAATTCTTTTGCGCCATCAGGCCAGACAACTCCGGCGAGCGCCTGGCATAAATTCGCAGTGCTGGAAAAAGGCCCCAGAGTATGAAAGAAAAGATCACTGAACAGTTTCCCCAAACGGTGGAAGAACCGGGCGATCAGTATGATTGAGCTTCAAATGGCAGTACGTCACCCGAAATGGGGTACAGCCGGGAAACGCGCCGTCGGGGATGGGCGGTGAGCGGGGGTATGGGCTGGTTGCCAGCGTCTACTGGTTGGTTCCAACAATGCTGGCAAATTTATGGGTTCGAGATCAGCAGAGCTCTGATTCAAGCTGGTTGAGCGCTCCGTCCAGTTTCACCAGCACCCTTTCGAGAACAATCTGCTCTTCGTCTGTCATTGACGTTGTGAATCGACGCTGTACCTTCAGTGCCATGGCCGATATTTTGTCATACAGGTCTTCACCTTTGGATGTGAGCTGTAACAGCGTTGCGCGTTTGTCGGCGGGATCTGACTTTCGCACCAGCAACTTCTTCGCAACCAGGCCGTCGATGGCGCGGGTGACCCGGGACTTGTCCATGATGGTCAATTTGATGATGCCTTTGGGCGAAATCCCCGGGAAAGTCGCGACGAATGCCAGCACATGGAATTGCGGCCGCGTAATGTCCAGCAAACGGTACTGGGATGCCAACAGCATCGCACTGCGGCTGATGATGAGGTCAAGCCGGTAAGGGATATAGGCCAGCAAATCGAAATTAGTGGGTGATTTCATCATGGACGACCTTTCCTTCGAAGACTGTTCTGAGCACACGTGTTCCGCCGATCTCCGCCGTTGGTACTTTGAACAGGTTCCGATCCAGCACGATAAGGTTGGCGATTTTGCCAGGCTCTATTGAACCCTGATCCTGCTCCCATCCCACCGAGATTGCCCCGTTCAGGGTCAACAATTGCAAAGCCTCTTCGAGGCCGAGTGACTGGTTACCATGCTCCACAATCCCCTGCAGTGCAGGGAACACATTCGGCTCGTCGGTTACGGACCAGTCACTACCCACGGTCATCATCACGCCCTGCTGTTGCAATGCCCTGAACGGCCAGGCTGGCAACGGCGGCAACCCTGTCATTTTTGGCAAGAAATGCCACAGTGTCGGCGACATTTCGGCCACTGCGTTCAAGGAGCCCATTCTTTCGATATCAGACGGTATGAATGCCGCGCTGTGGGCCAGTTCATGTCTGATCTTCGAAAGCGGTTGAGTCATTCGGGCTGCTGCAATCGCATCCAGCGCCAGGTGGGCGCTGCCAGGGCCAGCCACATGCATCTTGACTTTGATCCCCATCCTGTCCAGACGTGTGACCAGTCGGCTCAACACCGTGCGTGGAATGAGCAGGTTTTCCAGCGCGATCCCTTCCGTCAGCGGATTGATCGTTACCTCGGTGAAGAACGGCGGCGTGGGCGACCCATCTACGTACACTTTTACGAAATCGACCTCAACATGTCCACCCGCATAGCGGTTTCGCTCGTCAATGAGCCGCTCATCCGCTTCCGCTGAATTTCCGGAAAACTTCCGGCTGCCCCAAATGAGGTGCGCCGCAACGCGCTGCTGCAAACCTGTATCCCGGTCCGCCGTTTGCAGCGCCTTCAAAACCGGGGCATTGGCTGAGGCTTCCTGGACCGAAGTAATGCCGAACTTGCTCAGGTGCTGGCTGGACCAGCGTATGGCCTCGGCGTTTTGCTCGTCTGTTGCGCGGGGCAGATAGTCAGCCACCAGAAGGGTGGCGGTCTCCACCAGTTCACCGGTCGGTTCCTGGTCGTCGCCGATCACGACTTCGCCGCCAGTGGGGCTGGAAGTGTTGGCATTGATTCCTGCAACACTCAGCGCCTTGGAGTTAAGAAATGCGTGATGATATGAACCATCCACCAGCATCACGGATTTGTCCGGAAATGCGGCGTCCAGGTAGCGACGATGAAATCGGCCGTTCGGGAACAGGTCAGACCATACGGAATCCGCGACCAGCCAATCCTGAGCTTGCTGCTTTTCTGCGCAGTTCTGTAATTCGCTGATCACCTTTTCCAGCGGTACATGACGTGACAGCCGGCAACCAAACACGGCGCTTGTGCCTGCCCAGAGCATGTGGGTATGCGCGTCGTGGATTCCGGGCATGACCATTTTCCCTTCAAGATCATAAACAAGAGTTTCTGGCCCTATATATTTCTCCGCCTCCGCATTCTTGCCCACGAAGGCGAATCTGCCATCCTTGATCGCCACGGCCTCGATCCAGGGCTGCGTGGCGCTGGCGGTATAGATCTCGCCATTCAGAAACACACTGTCTGCTGTTGTGGCAAGGACTGGCATCGGCGCCCATGCGCAAATACAGAGAGCAATCAGAGTCGCACAAGTACGCATAGGCAGTGGAACCTCCTTTAAACTAATCTCGAACAAGAAGTATATTTTACACGTTCTGGCGCGATGCTCGTATCCAAACCAGAATTAGTATGTTGTTATTGATGCATTTTCGTATTGAATTCCTATAATGCAGAATATGCTATATTCTCGAACGATATTACTATGCGCGATTTAACAAAGTGCTTCCTGGGAAGTGCTACCTGGGAAGTGCGGTCTGGATCGCACAGCCACTGATGCCTTCTACACAGCGATGAGGTGATCCAAATGTCTGCAACCGCGAAACCCAACAGACAACAGAAAATGGCTGCAATTGCCGCAGCAAGTATGGCGAATCGCAATACCGCGTTGATTCGCAACACCTGGTACGTCGCAGCCCGCAGCGATGAAGTCACACGCTCGCTTTTTGCCCGACAGTATCTGGGCATCAGCACGGTGCTGTTTCGCACCCTGGATGGCACCCCGGTCGCTATGCAGAATCGCTGCTGTCATCGTTCATTCCCCTTGTCGCAGGGAAAGCTGGACGGTGATGTTCTGGAATGTGGTTATCATGGCTTTCGATACGATTGTTCCGGCAGATGCATCGCAATTCCCTCGCAGAAGAAGGCGCCGGAAAACATTCGGCTTCGGTCCTTCCCCCTCGTCGAACGAGGACCATTCATCTGGATTTGGCCAGGTGACCCGGCTCTGGCAGATCCGGCGCTGATACCGGATCAGGAGTTCATCGAAAACCCTGGTTGGG
>JANOGQ010000240.1:0-3475 GCA_031406105.1 Lysobacterales bacterium
GCGGTTCTGAATGATGCAGCAGCATTGCTGAAGACCAACGACCGGGTAGTTGTGGAAATAGCGGGTCACACCGACAGCGTAGGTAGCGAAGAATACAATCAGGGTCTGTCTGAGCGTCGCGCCAACACCGTTCGGGATTACCTGGTCAGCCAGGGCATCACAGCAACACGCCTGACCGCCCGTGGTTATGGTGAGTTGCAGCCTGTTGCGACCAACGATACTGAAGAAGGTCGTCAGCTGAACCGCCGCGTAGAAATGATCGTGCTTGATCGTTAATACGACTGCAGTAAAAGCTCTAAAGAAAACCCCGCTTCGGCGGGGTTTTTTTTGCCTCTTATCCAGCTTGGCCCGCGCAAAAATTGACCCCGGTGATTGGTGAACAGGATGGTTGGGGCGGGCTGCTAGCGCTTACTGATGCGTAGTAACTTCTCAGCATGGCCTTTAATGGCCTGCAACATGGCATGTAAGCCATTCGCGCGGGAGGGTGATAAATGTTCTGCCAGCCCAATTTTATCGATGAAATAGGGCTCTGTACTGAGGATCTGTTGGGCACTGCAACCTGAATAGGTGTTGATGAGCAGGGCTATCAGGCCGGAGACAATGGCTGCATCGCTGTTGGCCCTGATGCGCACTTGGTCGGCGTCGCCCTCCAGATACAGCCAGACTCTGGACTGGCAGCCGGCCAGCAATTTGTCATCCACTTTTTCCGAGTCTTGCAGGGGCTCGAGTTTCTTGCCCAGATCGATCAGGTACTGATAGCGATCCAGCCACTCACCGAACAATTCAAATGAGCTGACAATTTCATTCTGGGCTGTTTGAGGATCATGCATGAAAACGCTCTTCCTTGGGCCGCTCAGGAATCCTGCAGCCGCCAGCGTGTTGTGCCGTCACTGTCTTCCAGCAATATGCCCATGGCTGTCAGTTCGTCGCGGATTCGATCAGCTTCAGACCAGTTGCGTGCAGCGCGGGCTGCATTGCGCTGCTCGATCAGATAATCGATCTGTTGGCTCTGCAGATCAGTCACATCTCCGGAAAACCAGTCTTCAACCGATTGCTGAAGCAAACCGATCAGCGCGGCATTAGCCAGCAAATCAGCAGCCACCGATTGCGCCACAGCAGGGGTGGTGGCATTGGCCAGTTCGCGTGCCAACCGATTGAATTCAGCCAGGGCAACGGGCGTGTTGAGGTCGTCACGCAAAGCCTCGAGAAACGCCTCAGAGGGTGAACTTGCGGCTTCGAAAGGACCAAACGTGTGGTTGGCGGTGCGCAATACACTGTAAAGTCGGTCCAGCGTTCGTCGGGCCCGCTCCAGCTCCTGATTGGACCAATCCAGCGGCTGGTGATAATGCCCGGTCAATAGCAAATAGCGCAGTACTTCCCCCGGCCATTGCTTCAGCAGTTCGTGCACCAGCAAGGTATTGCCCAGGGACTTGGACATCTTGCGCTTGTCCATGGTGACGAAGCCATTATGCAGCCAAAAACGCGCAAAGGGCTGCCCGTCATGGGAGCAAACACTTTGGGCAATCTCATTTTCATGGTGTGGGAAGACCAGATCCTGTCCGCCACCGTGTATGTCTATGGTGTTGCCCAGGTGAGCCTCGGCCATAGCCGAGCATTCCAGGTGCCAGCCGGGCCGCCCCCAACCCCAGGGGCTTTCCCATCCGGGTTGAGTATCGTCCGAAGGCTTCCATAGCACAAAGTCACCAGCATGCCTTTTATAGGGAGCGACTTCGATGCGCGCACCAGCAATCATTTCACGCATATCGCGCCTGGATAATGCGCCGTACTGCGCGAAAGATTCGACATGAAACAGCACATGTCCTTCCGCGGCATAAGCGTGCCCCGAGCTGATCAGCCGCTCAATCATCTGAATCATTTGCGGTATATGTTCGGTTGCACGCGGCCCTATGGTGGGCTCACGCACCCCCAGGGCAGCCATGTCCTGCAGATAAATTCCGGTATAGCGTGCTGAAATGGTTTCTATGGGTACACCCTGTTCAGCCGCCGACGCATTGATCTTGTCATCCACATCGGTAATATTGCGCGCGTAGATCACCTGCGGATAATGCAACTCCAGTACGCGGCGCAGTAAATCGAAAATGACGGCTGGCCGCGCATTGCCGATATGGGCGTAGTTGTATACCGTGGGCCCGCAAACATACATGGTGACCCGCTCTGGATCAGCTGGATGAAAGACCTGTTTTTCCCGCGTCAGGGTGTTGTATAACTGAATGGCCAAGACAGCTCCTGCATTGCCTGTTGTCCCATGTGCGGCTAAAGTGTGTTTCAGAATTCCAGTCGCAAATTCACGACCCAAGACGCACTTGGCGCGAAGCCGCATATTCTAACAATATTGCCGGATTGAGAGCCAAATCGTCGGTTTTGTTTTAAACCCAACACCTTAAGTGCCAAGCGAGAATACGGGAAATATCCATGCTTCAGACGCACTATGCCAGTCACGTAGCCAGAGTCCAGAAACAATGGGAGAGGGCTTTGGAGGCGGAAGGCTTCAGCGCAGTGATCGTTCATTCAGGTAGACCGATCATCAGCTTCCTGGACGATTATATTTATTCCTTCCGAGCCAATCCGCAGTTTCTCGCCTGGTTACCCCTGACCCACCACCACGACAGCGTCTTGCTGATCCAGCCCGGCACCAAACCACAGCTCTGGTATTACCAGCCTGAAGATTACTGGCATATGCCGCCGTCAGATCCTGAGGCCTGGTGGGCTGAACATTTCGATGTCCATGTGGTAACAGCTGCAGATAGCTGGAAGGCTGCCCTGAGCGGATTGAAAGGACAGGTTGCCGTGCTGGGTGATTCCGCTGAATTGCTGGCGGCATTGCCAAAATTCAGCATCAATCCAGACAGCCTGATCATGCGACTGCATCTGCAACGAACCCGCAAAACAGACTATGAGCTGGCCTGCATGCGCCAGGCCTCACGCCAGGCAAGCGCTGCACATAAGGCAGCACGGGTTGCTTTCATGTCAGGTCGCAGCGAATACGATATTCACCTCGCCTACCTGGCTCGCGTTCAGCAGAACGATGCCGAGCTTCCGTATCACAGTATTGTGGCCCTGAACGAGCATGCTGCAGTGCTGCATTATCAGCAGCGCGAAAGGCAAACCGCAGCAGAGTCACGTTCTTTCCTGATTGATGCCGGAGCCTGTCATTACGCTTATGCGGCTGATGTTACCCGGACCTACGCAGCCCATAGCGGCGAGTTTAGTGATTTGATCACAGCCATGGATCAGATTGAACAGCAGTTGGCAAGTCAGGTCAGAGTTGGCTTGTCCTATCCTGCCCTGCATCTGTCGTTCTTGTAGAGGCCGGGCGCCGCGAACCGGTAGATCTGCGTCGCGATCACCGGGAACGCGATGAACAGCGCCCCGAACAGTGCCACTTTCATCTGCGTGATGAAATATTCCTGCGGCGCGGTGTAGATCAGTCGCGCCGCGTCGCCGTGACCGGCCG
>JANOGQ010000243.1:0-9086 GCA_031406105.1 Lysobacterales bacterium
GCGGCATAGCAGCTGGCCAGCCGGGCCAGTGATTCGCCGTCATCAAAGCCGCCGGCATTGAAAAAATAGGGACTGATGCGCCCGGACTTGAGCGTGAACTGGCCAAAGCGCAGATTGCCCTTGGCCATGGCAAGCTGGAAAAACTGTTTCTTGTAATCCTGCATCGAAGAATCCCTTCCTGATTGTCGCCATTATAGCCACCCAAGTGCTGCACGGCCATGACATCAACCAGCGAGGCGGGTATGCTGGCGCGCGGCAGCCATGGAAAATGGTGGAACCTCCATGCACCATAGACTCTGCATGAATCGCAAAGTCCTGAGAAACCAGGGAGCAACATGAGAATCATTACCCTCAATGCGAACGGCATCCGCTCTGCTGCGCGCAAAGGTTTTTTTGACTGGATGCACGCCCAGAATGCTGACCTGGTGTGCATTCAGGAAACCAAGGCGCAGGAAGCGGTGCTGACTGATGCCATGTTTTACCCGCAGGGTCATCATTGCTTTTACCATTCTGCCGTCAAACCCGGCTATAGCGGCGTGGCGATCTACAGCCGCCACGAACCGGACCGGGTACAGCACGGACTGGGCAGCAAGATGATGGATAGCGAAGGCCGCTGGCTGCAAGCCGATTTCGGCAATCTTTCGGTGATCTCCCTGTATCTGCAATCCGGATCGAGCAGCGAAGAGCGCCAGGCAGTGAAGTTCAAAGCCATGGATTACCTGATGCCAAGGCTGAAAAAAATGGCCAAAGACGGGCGCGAGTACATCATTTGCGGTGACTGGAATATCGCTCACCAGAAAATTGACCTGAAAAACTGGCGCGGTAACCAGAAGCAGTCCGGATTTTTACCCGAAGAACGCGCCTGGCTGGATGTGTTGTTCGGAAAGGCGGGTTGGGTAGATGCCTTCCGCAGAGTTGACACGCGCGAGGAACAATACACCTGGTGGTCCAACCGCAGCCAGGCCTGGGCCAAGAACACCGGGTGGCGCATCGATTACCACATCACCACTGCGGGCATTGCCTCATTGGCACGAGCCGCCGCCATTTATAAAGACCAACGCTTTTCCGATCATGCGCCGGTGACTCTGGATTACGATTACGACCTCAACCAGCGCGCCAGCGGCTAATGAACCCGACCCCGGCGCCCCTCACTGCAGCCGTGGCCTCGACCACCAAACCACCCCATAGCTGGCGCGAGATACTGTTCAACCGGCGCATGCTGGTATGCGTTTTATCGGGGTCACCTGATGAGTGATGCCAGCAACGCCGCCGTGCCGGCGTCGTACAAGGGCCTGGCCGGTATCCGCCGCGCCTTCGGTACGCCCGCAGCGCTGACCCTGCTGTTCCTGGGATTCGGTTCGGGCCTGCCATTTCTGCTGATCGCGTCGATGACGCTGTCCATCCGATTGCGCGACGTTGGTCTCGACCTCGGCAGTATCGGGCTGATAAGCCTGGCCAGTTTTTTCTATCTGCTGAAGTTTCTCTGGGCACCATTGATCGACCGTTACGCGTTTCCGTTGACGGCATTCCTTGGGCGCCGGCGATCATGGCTACTGGTATCGCAGTTGCTGGTGGCGGTGAGCCTCGGGGCTCTGGCGCTGTCGCGGCCGGAAATGGGCGTGACCGCTCTGGTGCTTTGGGTGATGATCGGCTCGTTCGCAGGCGCCACCCAGGACTCGGTGGTCGATGCTTACCGTATCGAGGTCGCGCCGGCCAATGCACAGGCAGCGCTGGCCGCGACTTACACCCTCGGCTACCGGATCGGCCTGATACTCGGCGGTGCTGGCGCCCTGTACCTGGCGGAGTTCCAGGACTGGCGCTGGGCCTATCTGGTGATGGCGGCGCTGATGTTCCTGCCGATCCTGACCACGCTGCAGTGCCGCGAGCCAGTGGCACCCGAAGAAACTGTGGTACGGCGAATCGACTTTTTCGGCGCGTTCTGGCAGCCGTTTACCAGCTTCTTCTCGAACAACGGGATCCTGCAGGCGCTGGTGTTGCTGGCTTTCGTCGGTCTGTTCAAGTTTCCTGACCAGGTGATCGGGGTGATGGCCGGGCCATTCTACCTCGACTCCGGCTACAGCAAGGCTGACATCGCCACAGTATCCAAGCTCTACGGCATCTGGCTGGGCATAGTTGGGGCCTTTCTGGGCGGTGTATGTGTGGCGGCGTTCGGATTTCGCAAGATGCTGCTCCTGGCAACGTTGGGTGTGGCGCTGTCGAACCTGGCCTTCCTGCTGATGGCACAGTATCCGTCGCAAATCTGGGCTTTCTATGCCGCGATCAGTGCCGATAACCTGTTCCAGGGCTTCGCCGGAGTGGTGCTGATAGCATTCATGTCGTCGCTGACCGATCGCAACTTCACCGCTACCCAATACGCGCTGCTGGTTTCGCTGGCTAATCTGCCGGGCAAGTTTGTTGGCGGGCTGTCCGGGTTCATCGTCGAGGCGAGTTCCTACGCTGCGTTCTTCCTGTTCAGCGCCTTGACAGTGATCCCGACTTTGCTGCTGCTGGCCTGGTTGTGGAGACGCATCCGTGAGCCGGTAAGCGAATAATTGGGGTCAGAGTGAAAACTCGCTGTGGCACATAAGCTTGACCGTCAATCACGCAGAGTTTTTACTCTGATCCCAATTATTCGACCCCAATTATTCCCGGTCGCGAACCTCAAAGCCAAAAGGTAACAAGGCCAGGCGGGTCATTTTCAGATGTTGTGCTGCCAGCGGCAGGCCGATGATGGTGATGCCAAGTACCAAAGCAACCAGCAGATGAAATATCGCCAGCTCCAGCCCCGGCAGAATGATCCAGATGATGTTCATGATCACTGCCAGCGCACCGCTGGGTGGTTCTTTCTCACGAATTTCGCGACCAAAGGGCCACAGGGCCAGCCCAGCTAATTTGAAACACTGGATGCCGAAGGGTATGCCGATGATGGTAATGCATAGCAATATGCCGCCGAGCAGGTAGGCCAGCACGACGATAAAGCCGCCGAGTATCAACCAGGCAATATTCAACAAGAAATTCACTGCTGTTCTCCTGCGTTTGCTTTACTGATCAAAAAGCTCAGATCGGCTCGAAAATATCGCCCAGCAGAACCGGCGCGCTGGCTCCGGTAATCCGGCTAGTGTCCTGGGGGCGGCCGGCCAGACGCTCGCGCGCCAGCCAGGCAAACAGGATGCCTTCCACCCAGTCCGGATCGAGGCCTGCCTTGAGTGTGGTGTCGACCCTTTTCTCTGGCAGCAAATGCTGCAAGCGCTGCATCAGGTCGAGATTGTGTGAGCCACCGCCGCAGACCAGCACTTCATCTGCGCTACCAAAACGCACTGCATCTGCAATCGAATAGGCCGTCAGTTCGCTGAGGGTGGCCTGGATGTCGCGCGGGCTGGCCGCTGCTTCTGTCAGTTTCCGCTGATTCAGGCTGGTTTGCAGCCAATGGGCGTTGAAATATTCCACTCCGGTACTCTTGGGTGCCTTCTTGCTGAAGTAAGGATCATCCAGCAGGCGATCCAGCAACAGCCTGTCAACCTTGCCAGCCGCAGCCCATAGTCCACCGGCGTCGTAATCCTGTCCCTTGTGCTTGTTGATCCAGCCATCGAGCAGGCAGTTACCCGGCCCGGTGTCGTGGCCGGAAACCTCACCGCCAGCATGCAGCAGGGATATGTTGCTGATTCCGCCGATGTTGAGTACCGCCCGAATTCCACGCTCCGGCATCATCAAGGCTTTGTGCAAAAGCGGCGCCAGTGGGGCACCCTGGCCACCTGCAGCCAGGTCCGCCTGGCGAAAATGCCCCACCGTGCGAATGCCCAGCAGATTGGCAATGTGTTGCGGGTCACCCAGCTGGATGGTCTCGGCATTGGGTTTTTGCGGCTGGTGCCAAACTGTCTGGCCATGTGAACCCAGAGCAGAAATTTCCGTCGCGATGACCCCGGCTTTTTGCAATAGACCCCAGGCTGCGAGCGCAAAAAATTCTGCCAGCTCACGGTCCAGGCGGATCAGGTCGGTATCCTCTGGCTTTGCTCGCCGCTCAATCAGCAGCTGCAGATCTCTGGCCAGTTGCTGGGGATAGCTGACACATAAACTGGCCAGCAACTTTGGGGCTTCCCGGTCAAAACGCACCAGTACGATATCGGCCCCATCGCGGCTGGTGCCGGACAGCATGCCCAGGAACAGTGCTGCGGTAGAACTCAATCGCTGCTCGCGTACAGCGAAGCTGACTCCAGACGACTGAGTTGGGTCAGCAAAGGAGCTGCCCCGTGTTGGAAGCTGAGCAGCATATCGCCCTGCAAAGGTTCAACTTTGGGCAAGGGCACGGTGCGTGGATTGCGGTGTGAACCATTCAACAGGAATTCGTAATGCAAGTGCGGCCCCGTTGCCAGCCCGGTAGCCCCGACGTAGCCAATGGTTTGCCCCTGCCTCACTTTCTGGCCCTGCTTCACGGCATTTTTGGAGAAATGCAGGTACTTGGTTTCAATGCTGTTGGCATGCTTGATGAAAACATGATTGCCGTTAGCCGCTGAATACCCCGCCCGTATTACCGTGCCAGCGCCTGCGGCATAAACGGGCGTTCCTTTGGGGGCATAGTAGTCGATGCCATTGTGTGGCCGGACACGCTTGAGTACCGGGTGCATGCGCCTGGGATTGAAGCCGCTGCTGATGTACGAAAAATTCAGTGGTGCACGCAGGAAGGCCTTTTTCATGTTGCGGCCATCCGGCGCGAAATACTCGGCGCTTTCGCCGTTATCAAACCAAAGTGCCTGGAAGCGTTCACCCTGGTTGATGAAGGTGGCTGCCAGAATACGTCCATCGCGCAGAAATTCGCCGTCACGAAAGATTTTTTCATAGACCAGGAAAAAGCGGTCGCCAGCGCGGATGTCCTGCACGAAGTCGATGTCCCAGCCAAAAATGTTGGCCAGGTCCATGGTCTTGCTGTCCGTGAGGCCTGCATCCTTTCCCGCCATGAACAGCGATGAGGTAATCACTGCCTGGGTTTCCAGCACTTCTGTAAACATCTGGCGAGGCTGGCTGTCTGCATACAGTTCACCCTGGTGCTGTCGCACCAACAGGTAGCGGTCTTCACCAACCGGGTAACGCATTTCCAGCAGGCCACCCTGTTCGTCGCGCTTGAAATCGAACACATCCCCCGGGCGGATTCTGGTCAGGCCTTTGCAGTCCTCATTCAGATCGAGGATGCGATGCAGCAAGGCGACTTCGAAGCCCTGCTGACGGAAGATGGTATCCAGGTTCTGGCCACTTTTTACCATCACACTGTCCCATTGTGAGGAGCCATACTCCGATTCTGTGACTTGCTGGGCAGTGGCAGGTTTGCTGTCGAGTTCCGAGCGAGCCGGCAAAGTGAGATCAATTTGATGGACGGAAACGGCAGCAGGCCCGGTGGGTTCCAGTAAGCCCCAGACCACGCCCACCAGGGTCAGTGAGCAGGCAAACAGTATGGCCTTTCGCCGGCCAGGCGAGAACGATGTCATGAACTGTGGAACTGAATTTTTTTTCAATATCTGAGCTTCTTTTTTCATAAGGTGTCGCATCAATGCCAAACAGCCTCAGTAGCCTGCTCAGTAACTTTCTCAGTATTCCGATTCCGGGGCTGACCCGGATTCAGCTCCGCATACAGTAATGGCAGCTCCGGCTTGGGTCAAATATCGGCTAATTTTCGCTTTGACCGGTGCTTTGCCGGCGAATCTGAAAAATATTCTGCGAAATTCGGTTTGAAGGCGGATAGCGCAAGGCTCTAGAATGCAGGACTTGGCTTAAGGATGAATCTATGACAGATGTAAATGAGGCTCTCGGCCTTTTGGCCCGGGGCACGGATGAGGTTACCAAACCGGAAGAGCTGGAAGCGCGGCTCAAGCTGGGCCAGCCGCTGCGCGTAAAGGTGGGCTTTGACCCAACGGCACCTGATCTGCACCTCGGCCATACGGTGATCATCAACAAAATGCGGCAGTTCCAGGTTCTGGGGCATACCGCCATTTTCCTGATCGGCGACTTCACCGGCATGATTGGTGATCCCACCGGCAAGAACGTCACCCGCAAACCGCTGAGCGAAGAAGAGATCAAGGTCAACGCGGAAACCTATACCGAACAGGTGTTCAAGGTGCTGGATCGCGAGAAAACCGAAATCCGCTTCAACTCCGAATGGTTCAATGAGCTGGGTGCGTCCGGCATGATCAAGCTGGCCGCCAAGTACACGGTTGCACGCATGCTGGAGCGCGATGATTTCGAAAAGCGCTACCGCGAAAACGAGTCCATCGCCATACACGAATTTCTCTATCCGCTCTCGCAGGGTTACGATTCGGTGGCATTGAAGTGCGACGTGGAAATGGGCGGCACCGACCAGAAGTTCAACCTGCATGTTGGCCGACACCTGCAGCAGCACTATGGCCAGGCTCCGCAGGTCATCATCACTTTACCCCTGCTCGAAGGCCTGGATGGGGTGCAGAAAATGTCCAAGTCGCTTGGTAACTACATCGGTATTACCGAGCCGGCGGAAGAAATGTTCGGCAAGCTCATGTCCATCTCCGACGAGCTGATGTGGCGCTATTTCGAGCTGCTCAGCTTCCGCAGCAATGCCGAGATAGCCAAATTCCGGCAGGAAGCTTTGGACGGCAGAAACCCGCGCGATATCAAGTTCCTTTTGTGTGAGGAGATCGTCACCCGCTTTCACAATGCCGGCGCAGCCAGGTCCGCGCATGAGCAATTCATCTCGCGCTTCCAGGGCGGGGCCTTGCCCGAGGATATTCCGGAGCGCACGCTGGAAACCGGCGGCGATGGCATCGGCATTGCCACGGCGCTGACCCAGTGTGGTCTGACCGCCAGTAACTCTGATGCTTTCCGCAAGATCCAGGAGGGTGGTGTACGCATCGATGGTGAGAAAGTCGATGATCGCGCCAAGCAGTTGCCCGCGGGTTTCAGCGGTGTGTTGCAGGTAGGCAAACTGAAGTTCTGCAAAGCCCGTGTGGTTTAGGCTCTTGCATTGCAGGCTGCCAAAGTCATGAACAAACTGGCTGATCTGGACTGGGACCACTGGCAGGCCAAAGACCCGGCCACGCTGGTGTTTGTGATGCGTGCTGACGAAATCCTTTTGATCGACAAGAAAACCGGACTGGGCAAAGGCAAGGTCAATGGCCCGGGTGGTAAGGTCGAGCCGGGTGAAACTCCCGAGCAATGTGCCGTGCGTGAATGCCGGGAAGAACTGGGCATCACCGTTTCCCACCTCGAATTTTGCGGCGAACACAAATTCCAGTTCGTTGATGGCTACTCCATACACGTGCATGTTTACCGCACCCGGGAATTTTCCGGCACGCCGGTTGAAACCCGCGAAGCGCGGCCCCTATGGGTGAAAGTCGATGAGATTCCTTATGATCTGATGTGGCAAGACGACCGTATCTGGCTACCCATGATGATACGCGGCGAACGCTTTCAGTCGCGCTGGATTTTTGACGGCGATCGCATGGTGGACTACGACATCCAGCCCGATGGGCTTAACGAGTCCTGGGCTCAGGTCTGAGCCTGACTGAAAAACCAAGGAATCTTCTGATGCGCTTTTCTACCCTTTTGATGAGTGGACTGCTGGGCCTGGCTTGCTTTTCCGCCTGTGCTGACTCCCATCAGCCCGAAATCAGCGACGAAGTCCTGGCCCGCGCCACTAAACTGGCGCAAAGCGCGCTGATTGTCGATACTCATATTGATGTGCCCAGCCGACTGCATGACGGCTGGTCGGATGTCACTCAGGCTACTGCAGAGGGCGACTTTGATTATCCCCGCGCTGTAAAGGGTGGATTGAACCTGCCTTTCATGTCCATCTATACGCCCGCATCCATGGAAGCCGAAGGCGGCAGTTTCCAGCTGGCCAATGTGCTGATCGACAGCATGGAAGCATTGGTAGGCCGGGCACCGGACAAGTTTGTCATGGTGCTTGGCCCGGATGAGGCAAGAGCGGCCAAAGCAGCCGGAAAAATAGGTATTGCTTTGGGCATGGAGAATGGCACGCCCATCGAAGGCAAGCTGGAGCACCTGCAATTCTTTTATGACCGGGGCATTCGTTACATTACCCTGTCACACGCGCTCAGCAATCACATTGCTGACTCCTCTTACGATACCAACCGCCAGTGGAACGGCCTCAGTCCCTTTGGCCGTGAAGTGGTAGAGGAGATGAACCGCCTGGGCATCATGGTGGATGTTTCCCATGTTTCTGATGATGCCTTTTACCAGGCCGTGGAGATATCCAAAGTGCCGGTGATTGCTTCACATTCCTCAGTCCGGCATTTCACGCCGGGTTTTGAGCGCAACATGAGTGACGAGATGATTCAGAGGCTGGCGAAGAGTGGCGGAGTGATCCAGATCAACTTTGGTTCGCTATTCCTGCGTGCCGACACCAACGAGTGGTACAAAGTCATGGTTGCCGCACGCACGGCATGGCTGGAAGAAAGCGGCAATGCGGCTGATAGTGAAGCTGCAAAATCCTGGAGCAAAGCCTATTGGGCAGAGAATAATTTCCCCTACGCCACTATTGCAGATGTGGCAGATCACATTGACCGTGTGGTCAAGCTGAGCAGCCATGAACACGTGGGCATCGGCTCCGATTATGACGGCGTGGGCGACAGCCTGCCGCATGGCCTGAAAGATGTCTCCACCTATCCAGTGCTGATCGCCGAATTGCTGCAGCGCGGCTACAGCGAGGAACAGCTGGCCGCCATCCTGGGCGGAAACCTGATGCGGGTTTGGGCTGAGGTGGAAGCCTTTGCTGTAGCTGCGAGCATGAGTTCAGCCAATCCAGCCTCCATTTATTGCAGCTTTCTGGGTGGGCAATCACGCAGCGTCACTGACGCTCAGAATGGAGCAGCTGGCCTGTGTCAGCTCCCAAGTGGCGAATCCTGCGAGGAATGGGCTCTGTATCGTGGCAGCTGTGCGCTGTCTGCTGAAATCAACGAACCCTTTGCATTCTGCGAGGCCATCGGTAATTCCCCGGTACTGCCTGCCTCTGGGGGTGAACCTCGCAAGCTGGTACCGCAGGCACTTTTGGCACCGCTGCGCAAACAGGGCCTGATCAATGCGGAGTTGGCCGAACCTGTCCAGGC
>JANOGQ010000252.1:0-2885 GCA_031406105.1 Lysobacterales bacterium
CCTGCAAGAAGGGCGGCCAGCCGCCCGTGGCGCGCCCGATGCCGCCGCCGAACGTCGCGGGCGGCACTACCGGGGGCTGTGGCAGCATCGGCATCGAATACATGCACATCATCGATACCACCAAGCGCGAGTGGCTGCAGAACCGCCTGGAAGGCAGCGCAGGCATTTACGATGTGGTTGACAGTGAAAGGCTGCGCATCCTGCAGATGTTGACTGCTACAGAAGGCCTGGAAAAATACCTTCACACCCGTTACGTGGGGCAGAAGCGATTTTCGCTGGAAGGTGGAGACAGCCTGATCCCATTGCTGCATGAAGTCATGCTGCATGCCGGCGAGCGCGGTGTCCGCGAGGTAGTCATGGGAATGGCACACCGTGGCCGGCTCAATGTATTGGTCAACATTCTCGGCAAATCGCCAGCCATGTTGTTTGCAGAATTCGAAGGCAATCCAGCCAAGCAGGACCCGCTGCGCTCCGGCGACGTCAAATACCACCTTGGTTTTGCATCTGAAATTCAGACTCCGGGAGGTCAGGTGCACATGGCACTGGCCTTCAATCCTTCACATCTGGAAATCGTCGACCCGGTGGTTGTGGGCTCTGCACGCGCCCGTCAGGTGCGTCGTAACGACAGCAGCCACGACCAGGTGATGCCCATACTGATCCACGGCGACGCAGCTTTTGCTGGCCAGGGAGTGGTAATGGAACTATTCCAGATGTCGGAAGTTCGCGGCTTCGCCGTGGGTGGCAGTTTGCATATCGTGATCAACAACCAGATAGGGTTCACTACCAGCAACCTGGCAGATGCGCGCTCAACCCCCTATTGCACTGCCGTCGCGAAAATGGTCAATGCACCAATTTTCCACGTCAATGCGGATGATCCGGAAGCTGTTCATCACGTGATGAAAATTGCCTGTGATTTCCGAACCGCGTTCAAACGCGACGTAGTCATCGATCTCTATTGTTTCCGGCGCCACGGACACAACGAAGCAGATGAGCCGGCAGCCACACAGCCGCTGATGTACCAGAAAATACGAAAGATGCCCACCACCCGGCAGATTTATGCAGATGACCTGGTGCGCCGAGGCATCATTGCCAGCGAGTTACCGCAGCAAATGATGGACTCCTACCGTGAGCAACTGGATCGCGGTGACCAGGTGGCCGATGTAACGACAGAGCCGCGAACTAACGAATACGCTGCAAACTGGCACAGCTTTGCCCACGTTTCTGAGCCTTGCAGCGTTGATACCGCAGTTCCGGTAGCCAGAATCCAGCAACTTTCTGAACAACTCACCGCCTTGCCGGAAAGTTTCAGGCTGCATCCTCGCGTGGAAAAAATCGTCGAAGACCGCAAATTAATGGCCAGCGGCAAGCTGGACATGGACTGGGGTTTTGCCGAGACTATGGCCTATGCCAGCCTGATCGACCAGGGTACTCATTTACGACTGGTGGGACAGGATACCGGCCGCGGCACTTTCTTCCACCGCCATGCCGTGCTGCATAACCAACTGGATGGTCAGACACTGTTGCCGCTCGCCAAACTTCGAGACGATGTGAATGTAGTGGTGGTTGATTCGCTGCTATCGGAAGAAGCAGTGCTGGGCTTTGAATACGGCTATGCCACGGCAGCCCCGGAAACACTGGTGATCTGGGAGGCGCAGTTTGGTGATTTTGTAAACGGCGCACAGGTGGTTATCGACCAGTTCATCACCTCTGGCGAAGCCAAATGGGGCCGTTTGTGCGGCCTGACCATGCTCTTGCCCCATGGCTATGAGGGCCAGGGGCCGGAACATTCCAGTGCCCGTCTCGAGCGTTTCCTGCAACTCTGCTCCCATCACAATATCCAGGTTTGTGTACCCTCTACCCCGGCCCAGATGTTCCACCTGATGCGGCGGCAGGTGCTGCAGCCCACGCGCAAGCCGCTGGTGGTAATGACACCTAAAAGCCTGTTGCGCAGCAAGGCTGCAACTTCCAGGCTGGAACTGCTGGAAAGCGGTTTCTTTCAGCGGGTCATCGGTGATCGCGGGCCCGGTTCTGCCCGGGAAATCAAACGTGTAGTGCTTTGTTCCGGCAAGGTCTATTACGACCTCGCTGAGCAACGCGATGCCGCAAGCATTCGCGAAGTGGCCGTTATGCGTCTCGAGCAGCTTTACCCATTTCCCCTGCAGGAAGTTGCCAGCTTCATCGAGGAGTTTCCGCAGGCCAATGAAGTGGTGTGGTGCCAGGAAGAACCACAAAACCAGGGAGCCTGGTATCAAATTCGGCATCAGCTGCAGGCATGTGTTGGCATCCGGGAATTGAAATATGCCGGCCGCGCCAGTTCCGCATCGCCTGCCGTGGGCCATTACAAGGTGCATCTGACAGAGCAACAGAACCTGGTAAAGCAGGCGCTTAGCGGTCAGGTTGTCCCTTGATCGGATTTTTAATTTTGACAGGAACTGATTCATGAGCATTGAAGTAAAAGTACCTGTGTTGCCAGAGTCTGTCGAAGACGCGGTGATTGCTGCCTGGCACAAAAAGCCAGGTGATGTTCTGCGTCGTGACGAAAATCTTCTGGATCTGGAAACCGACAAAGTCGTACTCGAGGTTCCTTCGCCAGTTGATGGAGTGTTGAAGGAGATTCGCGTTGAAGCTGGTGCAATCGTGGTCAGTAACGATCTGTTAGCCATTATCGAAGAAGCTCCCGTCGCTGAAAGCGAAGCTGCGACTGATGCGCAAGCAGGCCCAGCCAAAACAGACAGCGTTGCCGTCACTGAACAGCATGCTGCTGCCTCAGCCACTGCAGCAACTGTCATTGGCAAAGGCAGTAGCGATACCAGCAAGCTGAGCCCCGCGGCAAGACGGGCAGCAGAGGAAGAAAAAGTCGATACCAGCAAAGTAGCAGGCAGTGG
>JANOGQ010000260.1:0-5080 GCA_031406105.1 Lysobacterales bacterium
TCACTGCCGGTGAGAATGCCGCTGTCACCAACGACCTTACGAAGGGATTCAATGATATGTGTCATGAAGGCTAACCCCTGTTTCAGGACCAAATTTCCAGGACCAAATTTTTAAGATCGGAGTTTTAACATAAATGCCAATACCTTATTGGCCAGGGTGCCATAGGGTGGGGCAAAGATTTTCAGGGCACTGAAACGCGCCTGGTAGAACACCGGGCGCAGTTTGGAGAAGGTCATGAATCCATCCCGGCCGTGGTAATGGCCCATGCCGCTACCCCCAACACCGCCAAAAGGCAAATCATGTTGTGCCGTTTGCAGCAGCACATCATTCACGCAGACCCCGCCGGACATCACGTGGCTGATGTAGTAATCCTGCAATAACGCGTCCATCGTAAACGGATAAAAGGCCAACGGACGATCGCGCTGGTTGATCCAGTCCACCACTTCTGCAGCTTGCCGGTATGTCCTGATCGGCATGATGGGGCCGAAAATCTCGCGCTGCATCACGGCCATATCGGCGCTGGTATCGAGCACCAGGTGCGGCGGAAATTTACGCGTTTCCGGATTGGCGGCTTGCCCAGCGCTGAGGTCCACCAACCGTGCACCTTTGCTGCGAGCGTCTTCCAGCATCGCCTGCAGGCGCTCGAATGAACGTTGGTCGATGATGGAAGTGAAATCCGGGCTGTTGATATCCGGGAGGTGCCTGGCCGTCCAGGCCTGACACAGCTGCACGAACTGCTCGAGCTGGCTTTCGTGCACCCAGGCATAATCGGTGGTGATGCAGATCTGCCCGGCATTGAAAAACTTGCCGAACAGAATGCGCCCGACTGCTTTTTCCAGCGGATAATCCGGTGCCACCACTGCGGGTGATTTTCCACCAAGCTCCAGGGTCACCGGTGTCAGGTTCCGGGCAGCAGCGGCCATCACCGCGCGACCTGTCTGGCCCGAGCCGGTGAACAGCAAGTGGTCGAAAGGCAGTTGCGAAAACGCAATTCCCACCTCGCCGGTCTCCTCGTAGAACTTCAGTTTTTCGGGAGGGAAATAAGCCGGTACCAGCTCGATCAACAGCCGGCTGAGCGTGCGCGAGTTTTCCGACATCTTCTCCATGGCCCGGTTACCCGCAGCGAAGATGGACACCAGCCCACCAAAAGCCAACTGGATCGGAAAATTCCACGGCACAATAACTCCGACCACACCCAGAGGCTGAGGGATTACGCGGTTGCGGGCGCCCGGATAAACCTTAAAATCAATTGAGCGTTTCTGGGGCTTCATCCAGCGCTTCAGATGCTTCAGGTTTTCAGCAATGGATTCCAGCACCAGGTAAATTTCGGTGAACCGTGTTTCGAATTCAGAGCGATTGCCGTAATCCGCATTAACAGCGCTGATCAAGGCCTGTTGGTTTTCTACGATCAGACGCTTCAGGGCCAGCAAATCTATCCGCCGCTGCTCATAGCTGGGGCAGGGCTGTTGCAGATAGGCCTGCTTCTGGGCGGCCAGGTCGGCATTCAGTGCTGCGCTTGTCGGATCAGAATTTTGCGCGCCTGTCTGGTAGTAAATGCTGGTAGCTGTCAATTCTGATCTCCGGCAGCTCAGTACTGCGTCAGCTCTGGCGCCATTGTCTGTGTCGTCTAGTAGTGGGGCATTATAGGTGTGTTGCCGCAAGCAACGGAACTTCCTTGATCGGTGGGCGATCGCGCAAATTTGCCCCCTAATTGCAATGACGAGGCAAGTCGTTTGCATTACCATCCAAGCGCTGATCCAATTTTGCAGGAGGCTTCTATGGCCGCGACCCTTGAAGTCGAATCTACACTCACCGACCGCTACCAGACCACGGTGCCAGAAACTGTGCGTCGCGCCCTCAAACTTGGAAAGCGGACATCTGCCTGATGTTGCAGGCGATACTGTTCGGATTCGACCCGGACATCGAACCGCGGTCGAAATCAAGTAAATTGCAATACTACGTTACGCGTAGTATGGTGCTCGGATGATCAAGTCTTGGGGCAACAGCGCGACCCGTCGCTTTGCAGATGATGGGAAATGCAAGTTCTCGGGACTGAATGAAGACCTTGCAATGGACCTCCTGGCAGTGCTTGATGCCGCCACGTCCTTGCAGGATATCAGCCTCTTGAAATCTACCGGATTGCACAAGCTCAAAGGCGATCGCAAGGGGCAGTGGGCAATAACGGTCAATGGGCCGTGGCGCATCTGTTTCCGTTTCGCCGATGGCGACGCCTGGGACGTGCAAATCGTGGACTATCACTAAAGGAGTCATGAGACTATGTTAGCTGTTCACCCTGGCCGAATCCTGAAACGAGAGTTGACGGCGCGCGATTTGTCTGCAAATCGCCTGGCGCTTGCGCTGAGGGTACCCTCCGGCCGCCTCACAGAGATCTTGAATGGCAAGCGCGGCATTTCTCCGGACACCGCCCTCCGGCTGGGACGTTATTTCGGCAACAGCTCCCGTTTCTGGCTCAATCTGCAGACAAGCTACGAGTTGGCAATTGCCGAACGCGACCTCGGTGCCCAGATTGCCGCCGAGGTGGAATCGAACGCCGCCTGAATTCGCCTGGCCAGGAGCCTGCCGGACTTGACACTGATCTACTGTGGCAAAGCCGGATTTGATAAGGTCTGACTATTTTTATACAGCCTTTTGATCAGGTGCTTGAATGGGATGTGGTGGTGCCTTCAAGAAGTTGCTCCAGGCGATAAGCCAACCATTGGAAGCCGATGTGTTCCTGCTAAAGCCGCAGCCCGCTCCTATCAGATGGGGATAATATCTGACGCGGTGGATGGATTTACTTTGCCAACAATAACGGTTGAGTGCCCGAAAGAAGGACTAAAGCTTGCCGGTTGGACACCGCAAGTGTAGCTGGCAGCGTGGTGTTGCCACAATTTTAGCCCCGGCGAGTGCCGGGGCTATGTATTGGTGGAGGCGGCGGGAATCGAACCCGCGTCCGTAAGTACTCCGCCATTGGCTCTACATGCTTATCCCAGTCATTTATTTAATTGCAGGCTACCCGACGGGCAGGGAAGACCAGCAACGATCCTGGATAGGTTTTAACGAATCCACACCAGGCGTGCTTCATCGCGATCCTGTATAGGGTGACTCCCGTGATCCGGTCGTACAGGCACGAGACCGGGCGGAAGGCTATGAGCAGGTGTTTAAGCTGCTAAAGCGTAGTTGTCGTCGTTGGCAACTAAGTTTTTTGCAAACAGTTTTACGAGTTACTTGCAGCTCGGCATGCACCTCCGGTTTCGCTACCCACGTCGAATCCAGGTCGCCCCCAGTGGTACTTCTTCACTCATCTGACAAAACACATTCTACCGGAGTAGGAGCGCGCTTGTGCATGAAAGTTTCAATCAGGGGCCGAGCACTTCATCGGGTCTCTGAAACAGCTCAGGATTTATGGCGACGAGTGACAAGCGTCTGATGCATTGCCACTTGATGTCTGATGGGCATTCCAGCCAGCTTTGTCAGATGGTACGTTCCAGCCAGCTGTAGTATGGAATCTCACATGCACCAAGTCCGGGGTTTGTTTGATCAAGCGACGACATTTGAAGATTTGTAGCACGGTCCAATGCTTCACACTTGCATTAAAAGACTAACCGCGTAGACTGCCGGGTTTTGGAAATTTGTCAGCCTATTTTTTTTACGGAGTTTTTTTGGAGACATCATGATTCTTGAAGGCAGAGTGGTGGTCATTACCGGTGCGGCCGGCGGATTGGGGCGGGACATGGCGCGTCGATTGGCGAAACAGGGCGCAAAACTCGCGCTGTTGGATTTGCAGGCGGAAGGCCTGGAAAAGCTGGCCGGTGAATTGGGGCGCGAAAACTGCCTGCCACTGGTTTGTGGCGTTACAGATGAAGCCGCTGTGGATGCAGCCATGGCGCAGGTAAGGGAGCATTTTGGCCGATTCGATGTGCTGGTTAATAACGCCGGTATCACCCGTGATGCATTGCTGGTGAAGTTCAAGGATGGCGAACTGGTGTCGCGCATGAGCCTGGAATACTGGAAGCAGGTGGTTGACGTCAACCTCACTGGTGTATTCCTTTGTGGTCGAGCCGCTGCGGAACAGATGGTGAGGGCAGGGAATGGTGGTGTATTGATCAACATTTCCAGCATTTCCCGTCACGGCAATATGGGCCAGACCAACTACTCAGCTACCAAGGCCGGCGTTGAAGCCATGACTGTGGCCTGGGCCAAGGAATTAGCTCGTTATGGTATTCGTTCCGCCTCGATTTCGCCCGGCTTCATCGGCACGGAGATGGTGCGTTCAATGAAGCCCGAAGCGCTGGAGAAAATGACCCTGGGGATACCCGCTCAACGCCTGGGTGAGCCGGATGAGATTGCCAATACCGTGCAGTTCATCATCGAGAATGATTACGTCAGTGGCCGCGATTTCGGGATCGATGGTGGCTTGAGGCTGTAGCCTTTATTGTGGGAGCTAGCGTAACTGGCGGTACTGCCCCTTTGTCGCGGGCAAGGCTCGCTGCTACAAAACCTGGCAGGCCTCATTGTAGGAGACAGCCTTGCTGCCGACCTGAGTGGGTTTGTCGCTTGATCGCTCTCGGGCGATCGCTCTCGTGCATCCTGCACTACGCGATCTGTGAACATCCTTGTTCAAATGCCCTTCGGGATCTAAGGAAGCTCTGATTAATTCATCCCTGAATTATCAGAGCACGAAAAACAAAAAATGTCATTTTTGTTTTTCTTCATTTTCAATGATTTGCAATCATTGAAAATGGCGGCACACGGCCCAGGCCAGCTTCTCGACCGGTTCCCGCTCTCACCTCCTCCCTGCACAAAAAGGCTTGCTGCTACATTTTGACGTAACGGCCTGGGGCATCTTCAATGACAGGTAAACCGCCTTTGCCGGGAATTCGGGCTGCAACCTTCTTGCCGGATTTGCGATACAGCCAGTTGTGCCAGTGCGGCCACCAAGAGCCGGGATGATGTTCGGCACCTGTAATCCAGTCTTGCACGTTTTCAGGCGTTTCGGGGTTGGTGTAGTAAAAATACATGTTAGCCGAAGGCGGGTTGACCACGCCAGCAATATGGCCGGAGCCGGCCAGCATGAATG
>JANOGQ010000317.1:0-5035 GCA_031406105.1 Lysobacterales bacterium
GTGCGAATGCAGCGGTTTTGCCGGTGCCGGTGGGTGCATGTCCGAGCAGGTCACGGCCTTCAAGCAAAGGCGGAATAGCCTGGGCCTGGATGGGTGTAGGGGTCTCGTAACCGACGTCCTGCAAGGAAGACAGCAGAAAAGCGGGCAGCTTCAGGTCTTTGAACTGGGTCACGGCATGGTCTGGTTTTGACATCGGGAGGTCCTGTTGGGCAATAATTTACTGCAGACTTGAATTTGCAGGGTCAGGCAGGTGCACATGATACGCTTTCTGGGTTTAGAAACCGGCATCAATGAAGATAAACAAACCTGGCAACAGACAAATCTGGGTGGATGCTGATGCCTGCCCCCTTTTAAACTTTATTTCGCAGAGCTTTCCCCACTTTAGCCGTCTTTCCGGACCGCGCAGGCGCGTCCGGAATCCAGATTCAAGCAGAAAAAAATTACTGGATTCCAGAGTTCTCGCTACGCTCGACTCTGGAAAGACGGGACAACCGCGTTGCTACTGCCGGACGGCTCGGCGGGCGCTTCGCCGTGGTGCTCTTCCACCGCGAGGTGCTGTAAGACGGGCCCATGCCATTGCCCAAGCTCGAAGCCAAGATCGAGCGTTGGGTGGCCGCCATGGCTTCTTGACTTTTGCGGGCCTGTCACCTACTAATGAGGTGTCATGGTTGGCGTTTGGGAAACCGGGGTAAGTCGCGGCAATATTTCTGTCCCGGTGCAGTGAGCACCACTCCGGCTTTTAAAGCACGCGTTCACACAAGGACGTACAAGCAGTAAATCGAATGAGGGAATTCAAGCGATGAAAACACGACACTTTGCAAGCAAGCTGGCAATAGTTCTGGCGGCGACATGCCTGGCGCCAGCGGTGCTGGCGGAACACAGCTGGAATGACTACCACTGGGCACGCACCACCACTTCTTTTGACCTGACCATTATCGACAGCACGACCGTTGATTGGGATTCCTATGTCACTGGGGCGGTTGCGGATTGGACGGCCTCGAGCAAGCTCAACATGATCAAAAACCCCAATGGCGACACCACCAGTAAAACCCGTCGCCAGTGTAGTGGCGGGGCCGGCACGGTGCGCATCTGCAACCTGGCCTATGGCAACAATGGCTGGCTGGGTATTGCCGGGATCTCGATCGACACCAACGGCCATATCACCACTGGCTACACCAAGCTGAATGACACCTATTTTTCCACGGCTTACTACAATAAGCCGGTCTGGAAACAAAGCGTGACCTGCCAGGAACTGGGCCACAACGTGGGCCTGGGCCACCAGGACGAGAATTTCGACAACGGGTCCCTGTTCTCATGCATGGATTACCAGGACCCGCCGTTCGAGTATCCCAATCCCCACGACTACGCGCAGCTGGAAACCATTTACGGTCACACCACCGACTCCTATAACTCCTACGCGGGCGGCGGTGGCGGCGGTGGCGGCGGTGGCGGCTGCACCGCACCCACGGGCAAAGGCTGCAACAAGGCTGGCGCCAATGGCGACGTGGGCTGGGGCGCCTCGCTGGGTCGCCGCGGCAACGCGGAAACCTTCATCCGCATCGACCCTGACGGCACCATGCACTTGACGCATGTGACCTGGGCCATCGGTTACTGAGGCCTGAAGCCCGTACGCGGGTAATTCAATAATGGCGGGGCTACCCAAGGGTGGCCCCGTTTTTATTTGGATGGCCGGGAAAACGCTTAAAATATGGCGCTCGCTGCGTCCCGATCGCCATCAATAAACAAATATCGCCATGCCGATCGGCAAACCCTCGAGTGCTTCGCACAGAGGATTCTCACCCTGCTCCCCACAAGAAATAAAAAACCCCGCACAAGGCGGGGTTTTTTATTTCTGGCGGAGAGAGAGGGGTTCGAACCCTCGATACGGCTATAAACCGTATACCCGCTTTCCAGGCGAGCCCATTCAACCGCTCTGGCACCTCTCCAAAAACCTGGTACTACTTTGGCTTCAGCAAATTTGTCACACACTCGATACGGCTCTAAACCGCCATGTTAACTAATCACCCGCTTTCCAGGCGAGCGCAGAGTTCATATTGGCAACCGCTCTGGCACCTCTCCAAAAAAATGGTTCTGCTTTCCCAATGCCCTTCCAGCAAGGGGGCGGCAATTGTAGGGGATGCCCGCAATAGATTCAATCTGACGGGATTCTTGCAGGTCACCCCATTCACGCAATCGGTCGATCTGGCACACTCGGCAGGAGCAGAATCCGGGCTGAAAGAGGTAGTCTTGCCTCTGGGCTCCGTTATCATAGGGCTATGGACACCGGCAACAAGAAATTCCGAAGCATCTGCGGCCTTGCCCTATCGCTTTTCCTGTGTGGCTGCATGGGCACCACCTATCAACCCGACTCTGCCAACATGACCTCAACCCCTGCCAACACAGACACTACCCCGCTTCGGATCGCCACTTTTAATATTGCCATGGGTTTTGAGCAATCCGGTGAAATGACCCGCGCCTTGCAGAACCCGCAACATCTGAGATTGCAGCAGATAGCGGCCATCCTGCAAACTGTGCGGCCTGATATTGTGTTGCTGAACGAATTTGATTATGACCCAACGGTGGATGCCGCCAGTCTGTTCAACCAGAACTTCCTCGCCCATGGCCAGGATGGGCGGCAAGCCATAGGCTACCCTTACCATTTTCGTGCGCCTTCCAATACCGGGCTGGCCAGTGGACTGGACATAGATGGTGATGGCAAAGCCAGTGGGCCTGCAGATGCCTGGGGCTTCGGGCATTTTCCAGGTCAGTACGGCATGTTGCTATTGTCACGCTACCCTATCAATCTGCCCGAAGTACGCACATTTCAGCAGTTCCTGTGGTCCGGCCTTGAGGGCGCAAAACGCCCGATGAAAACCGATGGCAGTAATTTCTATGCCGATGAAACCTGGCAGCGATTACGTTTATCGTCCAAAAGTCATTGGGATGTGCCAGTTCAAACAGGCAAAGGCACCCTGCATGTGCTGGCTTTTCATCCAACACCGCCTGTGTTTGACGGCCCGGAAAACCGCAATGGTTTGCGCAATTTTGATGAGATTCGTTTTTGGGCAGACTACTTGCGTCCGGAGATTTCTGCAGAGTGGCAGGATGACCAGGGGCGCCCTGGAGGTTTGCCGACCGCAGAGCAGTTTGTGCTGCTCGGCGATTACAATGCCGATCCAGCAGATGGTGATTCAGTGCCAGGTGCCAGCCAGCAATTGCTCAATCATGAACGTGTTGATAGTCAGTTTGTCCCGCTCAGTAAGGGAGCTGTCGAAGCCAGCCAGTTGCAAGGTGGATTGAACGCTAAACAAAAAGGCAATCCGGCTTCAGACACCGCCGATTTCAATGATCAGTACACCGGCAATCTGCGACTGGATTATGTATTGCCATCAACGGGACTTGAAGTCACCGATGGTGCCGTGTTCTGGCCAGCCTCAGGACAGCGCGGGCATGAATGGATGGGTGTCTCGGACCACCACCTGGTGTGGCTGGATTTGCAGATTGAGACGCAGCCATGAAGTATTGCCAGGTGTTCGCTTTGCTGATTGGCTCTCAGGCATTACAAGGACTGAATAGAATCAACGGAACGTCTTATGGGTGACCCCGCTGCATCAAGCCCCAACCCGACTACCCAGGTCACAGAAGAAGATAAGGCTTTGGCCAGTTTGTACCGCGATGCAGTGGTAAGCCATGCAGTGGAGCCTGTGGGTTTTCGCCAGGATATTGCGCCCACTCATCGCTGTGAGTTGTACAACCCGCTGTGCGGCGACAAGGTAGAAATGCAGTTTCGTTTGGTTGGCCAGACGGTTGAAGCGGCTGCCTTTGATGGTGAGTCTTGTGCTATCTGTATGGCTTCTGCATCCATGCTGTGTGAGGCGGCAACTCAAATGTCCTCTGCGGAGATCGATGAACAACATCAGTTGCTGATCGCAGCTTTGAACGACAAGCAGGGCAAACCCGGGCTGGAGTCTTTGCAGGCCTTATTGGCTGTGCGGCGTTATCCGGCGCGGATACGTTGTGCCTTGTTACCCTGGGAAGCGGCGGTGAAGGCGCTATCGTCAAAACAGGATTCATAATGTAGGAGGTAGCGTATTTGTGCAGGGACGCACTTAGATAGCGGAGCACAGGATGTGCGAGAGCTATCGCCGACCTGGGCGGGTTTGTCGCGAGCAAGGCTCGCTCTTACATTGCAGCTTTGAGTACTTGTTCCTTCAGGTGGGTGATCTCATCACGTACCTTCGCCGCCGCTTCAAACTCCAGGTTTTCAGCGTGTTTGAACATTTGCTGCTCAAGCACAGCCACCGCTTTACCCAGTTGCGCTGGCTTGATGTGTTGGTACTGGCTGCGCTCCTCGGCAACTTTGCGGGCCGCCCGGCTCATTCTCAGGCCATCATCATGCGCACCGTCCATGATATCGACAACCTGCTTGAGCACTGATTTTGGTTCGATCCCATGCTGCAGATTGAATTCCACCTGTTTGCTGCGCCGCCGGTCTGTTTCGTCGATGGCGCGCTGCATGGAACCGGTCATCTTGTCGGCATAGAGGATGGCCTTGCCACGCAGGTTGCGGGCACAACGGCCTATGGTCTGGATCAATGAAGACTCGGAACGCAAAAATCCTTCGCGGTCCGCATCGAGTATGGCGACAAGCGAGACTTCAGGCATATCCAACCCTTCTCGCAGCAAGTTAATGCCTACCAGCACGTCAAAAAGACCCAGCCGCAGATCCCGAATGATTTCCACCCGTTCCACCGTATCCACGTCCGAATGCAGGTAACGCACTTTCACGCCATGATCGGCCAGATATTCAGTGAGGTTCTCGGCCATGCGCTTGGTCAGTGTGGTGACCAGAATGCGGTCACCCATGGCTGTGCGCAGATTGATTTCCGACAACAGATCATCCACCTGGTTGGTTACCGGGCGAATTTCCACTTGCGGATCAATCAGGCCGGTGGGCCGCACCACCTGCTCAACCACCTGCCCGGAGCGATTCATTTCATAGTCGCGCGGTGTTGCAGATACAAAAATGGATTGC
>JANOGQ010000326.1:0-2716 GCA_031406105.1 Lysobacterales bacterium
GACACATTGAAAAATCGCGGCGCAACCCCATTAAAGAGCCATCGATATTTAACCAGGGCACATTAGTAAAAACAGGCCCTAACTCGAAATTTCTGGGAGATTAGTCCATGGGTAAAATCATTGGAATTGACTTGGGTACCACCAACTCATGCGTAGCCGTGATGGAAGGTGGCAAGCCCAAGGTTATTGAAAACGCCGAGGGTGACCGGACCACACCGTCCGTGGTTGCCTTTTCCAAAGACGATGAAGTGCTGGTCGGCCAGCCCGCCAAGCGGCAGGCTGTTACCAACCCCAACAATACGCTGTATGCCGTAAAGCGCCTCATCGGCCGCAAGTATTCTGAAGATGTGGTGCAGAAAGACCGCGATCTGGTGCCTTACAAGATCGTGCAGGCCAGCAATGGCGATGCCTGGGTTACGGCCAATGGCAAAGAAATGGCACCGCCGGAAGTTTCCGCCCGTGTGCTGATGAAGATGAAAAAGACTGCCGAGGACTACCTCGGTGAGCCGGTAACCGAAGCTGTGATCACCGTTCCGGCTTACTTCAATGACTCACAGCGCCAGGCAACCAAAGACGCAGGCAAGATTGCCGGCCTGAACGTGCGCCGTATCATCAACGAGCCCACCGCCGCAGCCCTGGCTTATGGCCTGGACAAGAAAGGCGGCGAACGCAAGATTGCGGTTTATGACCTGGGCGGTGGCACCTTCGATATTTCCATCATCGAGATTGCAGAAGTTGATGGTGAGCACCAGTTTGAAGTGCTGGCCACCAACGGCGACACGTTCCTCGGCGGTGAAGATTTCGACATGCGCGTCATTGACTACCTGGTTGCCGAGTTCAAGAAAGATCAGGGCGTCAACCTGAAAAACGATCCCCTGGCCCTGCAGCGCCTGCGTGAAGCTGGTGAGCGTGCCAAGATCGAGCTTTCGAGCACCCAGCAGACCGAAATCAATCTGCCCTATATCACCGCTGATGCCAGCGGACCCAAGCATCTGGCCATCAAGTTGACCCGTGCCAAGCTGGAATCGCTGGTGGAAGAACTGATTGGCCGGACCATCGCACCTCTTCGTACTGCACTGGACGATGCCGGATTGAAAGTCGGTGATATTAACGATGTCATCCTGGTGGGCGGCCAGACCCGTATGCCCAAGGTGCAGGAAGTGGTCAGCGAATTTTTCGGTCGCGAGCCGCGCAAAGACGTCAACCCGGATGAAGCCGTAGCCATTGGTGCAGCTATCCAGGGTGGTGTGTTGTCGGGCGAAGTGAAGGACGTGTTGCTGCTGGACGTAACTCCTCTGTCTCTGGGTATCGAGACCCTTGGCGGCGTTATGACCAAGCTGATCGAAAAGAACACCACCATTCCGACCAAGGCAACACAGGTGTTCTCAACCGCCGAAGACAACCAGACAGCGGTAACCCTGCATGTGCTGCAGGGTGAACGTGAGATTGCCTCAGCCAACAAGTCGCTGGCCCGTTTTGACCTGGCTGGAATTTCTGCAGCTCGTCGTGGCATGCCGCAGATTGAAGTGACCTTTGATATTGACGCCAACGGCATCATGCACGTCAGCGCCAAAGACAAGGCCACCGGCAAAGAGCAGAGAATCGAAATCAAGGCTGGCTCAGGTCTTTCGGAAGAAGAGATTCGGCGCATGGTGCAGGATGCCGAGGTGCATGCCGAGGAAGATCGCAAGTTCCATGAACTGGTGACTACGCGCAACAGCGCCGATGCTCTGGTTCACGCTACCCGCACCAGTCTGAAAGAAGTTGCCGGCAGCTTGAGTGACGAGGATAAGGCGAAGATTGAGGCGGCCATTGAGGATGTGGAAAAGGCCATCAAAGGCGATGACAAGGAAGCCATTGAAGCTGCGGCCACCCGCCTTAGTGATGCTGGCCAGGTGATCCACCAGCAAGCAGCTGCAGCGGCGCAAGCTGCCCAGGAAGCTGCGTCCTCGGGTTCCGAAAGCAAAGCGGGTGACGATGTAGTCGATGCCGAGTTTGAGGAAGTAGACGACGACAAAAAGCGTTAATGGTTAAGTTCTGATCGAAAAACCTGATCGGTTTTTCAAAAAACGTTTTTAGTAATGCCAGGCTGGCACCCTGATTTCAGGGTGTCAGGTTTTTATGGGCATAGGAATCACAAATTGCCATGGCGCTCAGGTGTCTGGCAAAGCGCCGGATCTTTGAGCGTATTGCTTTCTGAGCGTTTACTAAACGGCGGACTGTTGCTTGTCACGGGTTTTACTTGCATACACCGGCCTCCGCCCGGGGTTTTTGCCGGTGACAGTGCCAGCAGAACGCATTTGCCCCTTGCACTAGCCAGCCAACCCTTGATTTTTAAGCCCGACAGCCTCACCTGTGCTGCAGCGGCAAGGAGCCCCCAGCATGGCAAAACGCGATTACTACGAAATCCTCGGCGTAAAAAAAGACGTTGGTGAAGCGGAGCTGAAAAAGGCTTTCCGTCGTCTCGCCATGAAATACCATCCGGATCGCAATTCAGACGAATCCGCCCAGGAACAGTTCAAGGAAATCAAGGAAGCTTACGAGGTCATCAAAGATCCGGACAAGCGTGCCGCCTACGACCGTTACGGCCATGCCGGGGTGCAGAACGGGCCCGGTGGACAAAGTGGTTTCCAGGGTGATGTCGGCGATATTTTTGGTGACATCTTTGGAGATATCTTCGGTGGCGGGCGAAGGGGGCAGCAGCAAAGAGCCCGCG
>JANOGQ010000404.1:0-5507 GCA_031406105.1 Lysobacterales bacterium
GGTAGTCCTGTAGCCGGCGGAATTGCGTCAGTGCCTCTTTACCGCTATTTTCCGGCAAACTTTCGCCTTCCTCGTCATAGACATCCTTGCCGGCAGGCACATTGACGGTCACCAGATCTTGCGGCAGCCGTCCGTCCATCAGGCACAGATAGCGCTTTTTTACCGTCCCATTGCGGAACTGGCCAGACAGATGCCGCAGAGCCTGGCCGTTCAGCGCCAGCACCAGGCAACCGCTGGTTTCCCGGTCGATGCGATGCGCCAATTCAATAAACTGCCCTGGCCTGGCCTGGCGCAAAGCTTCGATCACCCCCCAGGGCAAGGTGCTGCCGGAATGAACAGCCATGCCCACTGGTTTGTCCAGCACCAGAAAATCCTTGTCCTCCAAGAGTATGGCTGCCTGCAATTGCGCAATTACAGCATCCGACACGGTGAAATTGCCGGGCTCATTCACCCTTGCTGGCGGCACACGAACCACATCACCGGCTTGTAATTTCCGCTCCGGCCTGGCCCGTCCGCCATTAACCCGTACCTGACCGGTACGGATCAAACGATATACGGCTGACTTGGGCAAGCCCTTGAGCTGGGTGCTGAGAAAGTTGTCCAGGCGCTGGCCATCTCGATCCGGTGACACCTCCACTTGCTGTACAGGGACGGTTTTCTGTGCTTTTGCATTCATGAGCTTGATTATTTATCTCTGTTTGAAGATATGCTGGCAAGTGATCCTGGCTAATTATGTCAACAAGTTGTCTTGGCAAGTCATTGATAGGTCGAAAAAAGGCTGTTATATTACAAAACTTCGGAAAACCGCGTAGAACGATGTTCTCAGCCGTTAATGGCTCAGGGGCTCGTAGTTTCAGAGTTCATGGCCCAGGTCTTCAGCGCCGAATTCTTCGGTTATTTGCGTTGCAATCCAACCAGCGTGGTGTACAGGATTTAGTCCCTACCTGTGAAAATATCCGAAACTTGCTTTGCGGGCGAGCTTGAAATTGGCTACGTCAGTGGATCCGGACAATCCGATTAGCGCGGGCAGTACTCGAGATGATGAACCAAATCCTTCCGAGTGTCAGGAATGAATCAAATTTCCGCCGTTGCTCTGGATGCGACAGCGCAGTTCCGGAATCAGTAAATGGTAGCCGGCAAATAATCATATGAATAGGCAATCCTGGTCCATACAGGTTTTTCGACCGGGTACGTGAATCGTGCAAGCCTCACCCTGGTGATGGTTCAGGCGCGTTCAGGCCAGGATGCCTGAGGAAAAACAACATGTTAAGAATGCTGATTAACGCGACTCAGGCGGAAGAGTTGCGTGTGGCCGTGGCCGACGGGCAAAAACTGATCGACCTGGATATTGAAACCCCTACCCTGGAACAGAAAAAGGCCAACGTATACAAAGGAAAAGTCACCCGCGTCGAACCCTCCCTTGAAGCCTGTTTTGTCGATTTTGGATCTACCCGTCACGGTTTTTTGCCGCTGAAAGAAATCTGTCCGCAGTTCTACCAGCCATCTGTCCGTAATCGCGAGGGCAAGGTTTCCATCCAGGAAGCCGTAAGGGAAGGCCAGGAAATCATTATCCAGGTGGAGAAGGAAGAACGTGGCAACAAAGGCGCGGCTCTGACCACCTACATCTCCCTGGCCGGGCGTTACCTCGTGCTGATGCCCACCAATCCCAAAGCGGGCGGCGTATCACGCCGTATCAGTAACGAAGACCGCCAGGAATTGCGTGAACAACTGCAAAACGTCATCGCCCCGGACAATGTTGGCATCATCATCCGCACCGCCGGCGTGGGTCGTGAAGCTGAAGAACTGCAATGGGACCTGGATTATCTGTTGCAACTTTGGGCATCCATAGACAAAGCCGCCAGCGAGCGCAGCGCCCCCTTCCTGGTTTACCAGGAAAGCAATCTGTTCATCCGCGCCTTGCGTGACCACATGCGCAATGACATCGGTGAAATTCTGGTTGATGATCCCAAAGTCTTCGAAGAGGCCAGGCAGTTTATTGAAGAAGTCATGCCGCATAATGTGCGCAAGCTCAAGCTCTACCAGGACGATGTGCCCTTGTTCAGCCGCTATCAGATTGAAAGTCAGATTGAATCGGCTTTTTCCCGCACCGTGCACCTGCCCTCTGGCGGATCTTTGGTTATCGACCATACCGAAGCCATGATTTGCCTGGACGTCAACTCCGCACGTGCCACCAAGGGCTCGGATATTGAGGAAACTGCCTATCACACCAACCTTGAAGCCGCCGACGAAGTAGCCCGCCAGCTGCGACTGCGCGACCTGGGCGGCCTGGTTGTGATCGACTTCATCGACATGATGGATCGCAAACATCAGCGTGATGTGGAGGAAAGGCTGAAACATGCGCTGCAGATTGACAAGGCACGCGTCCAGACCGGCCGCATTTCACGCTTTGGTCTGCTGGAAATGTCGCGCCAGCGCTTACGGCCGTCCTTGGGTGAATCCAGTCAGGAAACCTGTCCACGTTGTGAAGGGCATGGAACCATCCGCAGCATTGAATCGCTGGCTCTGTCCATTCTGCGGCTGGCAGAAGAGGAAGCCATGAAAGATTTTACCGGTCAGGTGATCATACAAGCGCCTACCCGGGTGGCGAATTTCCTGCTCAATGAAAAACGCAAAGCATTGCACGAAATCGAAACCCGCCAGGAAGTGCCGGTAATCGTTCTGGCCAACGAACACATGCAACGGCCCCGCTTTGAAATCGAGCGGGTGCGTAAGGCAGATGTCAGCGAAGAAGCCAGTTACACGCATATGAAAAAGCCTGAAGAAACTGAAGTAGGTGGTTCAGCCGCGCGGCCGCAAGCGCCGAAGCCTGTGCCAGCTGTTATCGCCACCAGCCAGGCTCGCCCTGGCACAGCCAAAGCGCCGGAGCCTGCAGTTGCAGTGACAGAACCCAAAGCCGGAGGATTTTTCAGCCGCATACTGGGTGGTTTCTTCGCCGCTACACCAATGGCAGCAAAAACAGAAGTCAGGGCCAGTGCGGCCAGAGTCCAGGCCGCCAGTAAGCCTGCTGCCGATGCCACCTCATCTGCCAATGGCACTGGCAGCGAATCACAAGCTCCAGCTCAGGCTCAAAGCTCAACGCGCAATCAGAGAGGACGAAATCAGCGGTCTGCGGACGGTTCCCCTCAAGCAAGAAGCGATACGCGCAAACGGCCACCGCGCAAAAAAGCGGCCAGTAAGAAACGCGTCAGCAACAGGCCGGAGCAGCCAAAAGCGAGTGAGCAGACCGGTGATATTGCTCAGTCCGCTGGCCAGCCTGACTCCCATCCTGACTCCCAGCCTGACTCCCAGCCTGGCTTTCAGACTGGCTCCCAGCCTGGCTTCCTGGCAGGCGCTCTCTCTGCCGCTGAGCCTCAGGCAGGCGGTAACCCCGGCACAGCGCCGGATCAAACTACCCTTGATGCTGATGGTCAGCCCAAGCGCCGTAACCGTCGCCGTCGCTCACGATATAAGACTGGCAATGACAAGAACCGCGAAGCCAATGCCGACAACCCGAATAATTCTCCAGGCAATGATGCCGAGGGACCGTCTTCACAATCGGCCAGATCTGATTCTGAAAATGGATCATCCGGCGAGTTGAGCCAGGATTCGGAAAACCGATCTTCCAGTCGCAGCAATGGACAGCGCCGATCCCAGGAACAGGGCGAAGCAGTTCAGACCACGACCCAAAGCATGCCTGGGGCAGCGCCACACCTTGCGGAAGTAACTCAAGTTTCCCAAACCAGCCCGTTGCGTCAGGAGTCTGCAGCAGCCGCAGTGGAGCGCGACAACAAAGGAATTTACACACTGAAGCCGGTCGACCCGGTCAGTGCAGACCCAACTCCTGGCCCACCTGCTGCGCAGGTGGCCGCCAGTGGGTCAACTGGTGGGTCAGCCAGTGCGTCAGTTAGTGGGTCAGCCGGCGGGTCCGACAGCTAAGGAGCTGTCGGGTTTCACACTGTCCCGCTCGGCATCCCCCTGCCCTGCCTGCTGCATCGCTGCAGCAGGACAGCAAAGCAGGATTAAAAATCGTCCGGTAAAAGCTACCGGGCGTTTTAAGCAAATCTGTAGCCAGGCTGACCAGCCTCTTCGAGCCGCATCAAGCGCAAGTCTCAGGCTGGCGTACCAATGCCGTAGCGCATAGCCAGACGGGTTGCTTCAACATCATTGCGTGTTTCCAGCTTGTCGAAAATCCGGTATTTGTAGGTTGCTACCGTTTTTGGGCTGAGGTGCATGGCATCGGCAATTTCAGCCAATCGATGCCCTTCTGCCAGCAATACCAGCACTTCCATTTCGCGCGACGACAGATTGTCGAAAGGAGTGCCGTTGCTGCCATCCATAGTGCTCAATACCAGTTTTTGCGCGATTGATGAACCTATATGTCGCCCGCCCTTGGCGACAGTTCGCACGGCCTGCAGCAGTTCACTGACCGAGCAGGATTTGCTCAAATAACCGCTGGCACCAGCTTCCATCATGCGTTCCGGATAAGGCGATGCATCGTGCACCGACAGTGCCAACACCACCACCGGCCTGGCGGTTTTGAGACGACGGGTGAGTTCAAAGCCCGATAATCCTGGCAAGCTGACATCCATTATCACGACTTCCGGAAGTACTTCACGGCACAATCGCATGGCAGTCTCGCCGTCGCCAGCCTCGGCTACTACTTCAATGTCGTGGTATTCAGAAAATATCTGGCGCAAACCCAAACGCAGCAACTCGTGGTCGTCCACGATCATCAGACGAATCATTCCCCTCTCCCCTTTTTTACTTGCCCATGCCGGTTCAGATCAGCCATTGCAGCGATTCCGAACCACCCCTCCACCAACTATAGGAGCAACTGCTCAAGCAGCATAGTCAAGAAAAGTAAATTTGCAGGGAAAATGGAATATAGAGCAAAAGTCCTACACACGCCTGGTGTCCTGGCTCCCCCAAAAACCTTGCAAGCGCTGCGTCGGGTAGCCTACATGCCGCGCTCTGCAGCCTGGGACCATTCTTGCCAGACACTTTCAAAGCATTGTTCCAGATCCTGCGTAAAAGCCTTTGCGTCCATCAATTCTGATGCGAATAATGCGTCTCGCAAACCGGCGCGGATAGTCGCCAGCCTGCCCGGATCAATAGCCAGCTCCCGTGCAATGCGAATGTAAGCCTCGGCATCCTTTGCCACCCATTCAGAATACCCTGCGGAACGCAGCAGGCTTGCACCCACGCGCGAGCGATGATCCTGGCCCTGCAGGGTAACGACTGGCACGCCCATCAACAGACTGTCGCAAGTTGTGGTGGTGCCGTTGTAGGGAAAGCTATCGAGATGGATATCAATGGCTGCGTAGGCGGCCAGGTGTTCACGCTTGTCGGGTATCAGCCCCAGGAAGCTGATCCGCTCAGGCGCAATACCATGAGTCTGGAAAGCAGCCAGAAGACATTCCCGGCTGGCTTGACTATCAAAGGCATAATCTTTCAGGAGCAGACGCGAAGCCGGGACCTGCTGTAACAATTGAGCCCAACAGGCAATG